>NZ_JBEYHA010000011.1:0-139936 GCF_040635075.1 Nocardiopsis sp. NPDC007018 | reverse complement strand
CTGCGCCCGGCTTGGACCAAGTCCAAGACCTTGCGCCGGAACTCGGTCGGGTATCCACGACGTCCCACGATGCCTCCTTGAGGTCACGTGGTCCCAGAATCCAGAAATCCGACTCCGAAGAACGCAGGACACACCAGAGCCTCCAATAAACCCGGCACGAAACAGTGTGCGTACGGACCTGGTAGTTGTCCAGGCCCACCTCGTTCTTGGTCGCCTGGAACACCTCCTCCACACTCCATCGCGATCCGGCCACCGGGGTTAAGACCCACTCTTCTCGAACCCGGTGTCGTCCACGACACCCCCTCCAGGTGGCCGATCCGTTCCGCAGTCTGGGCGCGCAGTGCATCAGGTATCTGGTCAGCGTTCCAACGGGCGTGGTTAAGCAGTCGCTGCATGCCGTCCGGTGTCGTGTAGCCGGCGAACTCGGCCAGGGACCAGCCGTTCTTGCGCTCCATGCCGCTGAGCAGGCCCAGCAGGTAGGAGCGGGCGCGCAGCCGGGTTCTCTGCGGCCGAAGAAGGGCGCTACGACAATAGGTCGTCGAAACTGTTCTCCCAGACGGTGGGATCGACTTCCATTACAGTGGGTGGCACGGCCACCGCCGATCATCTGGTTCTAACACACTCACATGATCACAGCGGTAGCTGTCTCATGTCCGAGGGTTGCTCAGACCGAGATCTCAAAGTGCGGTTGGAGTACTAACAGTGTCAGAAATGAGCTGAGGGGGTTTCGCTCATACACGCCCTCGCGCCCACCTGAGCAGCAGGCGCCTCATTCGAACGTGGAGGTTCTCGGCATCCGTGTCATTCGTACCGGGGCACCAACCGACCAGCGCGCTCCGGGTGAGACTGAACCGAAGCGTCCTTGTGCGGTCCTGCCAGGCCATCAGGGTGGGAAGGGGGACCGAGGACGCGTCCTCGTCCCCATGATCGTCAAGGACGACTGTGTACCAGGGGTCGGGGTTCGACGCCTGGTACGACTGTCCTGCGGCGCGACCCAAGGCGGCGTCCAGACCGGTTTCGGGAAAGGCCCTCACAATGGCCGAAACCGCCTCGTCACACCCATCGGCCCGTCCGACCGTGACGGGACGGCGCCGATCATCGTGGAGAGAGCAGGCCAGCGCGGCCACCACCGCGTCGCTCACCCGCGCGGACCTTCTTAGACATTGCGCGGCCAGGAGCCCGACGTGTTCTTCATCCAACAATCGCACCGGCCGATTGGCTCTGTTGGTCTTCTCGGGTACCCACTGTTCCTGACGTAGTACGCGTCCTCGCGACGCTTGCTCTTCTTGATAGGCACGGAGCAACGCCGTGCCGAGCTCCATCGCGCCGTGCTGGGAGGCGAGAATTCCGTTTAACGTCAAACACACGGTGTCCCGTCTCGAACGCAAAACGCTCACCTGCATCAGTGGCCACCAGTCCAGCAACGGAATCCTCGTATCCAACCTCTGTTCCATCCAGGTAGCCGCCTGGATGCCGTCGAGGTCAAGGGCCTCGACGACGAGTTCCGAACCCTCAACCCATTCGGCACGGTGACCACCGTCCTGTTTGAGAGAGAATCGCAAACCCGGCTCGATTCGTTCCCGAGTCACTCGAATGAGCGCATGGTCCAAACAGCGGATGTCCACCCTGTCCGTGAAATCATAGCCCAGGGAGAGCATGCCCGCGTCCGGGGCGCGGCCCTCGACAGCGTCCTGAATTGCGGCGTCGAGCAGGGCCGACTGTCGGGGAGAGGTCTCGACAGTTACGATCTTTGGCGTCGCCCCCCTGTCATCAACCGTTTCGGGACAGGTGATCTCAACGATGCCCCCAGGCGGAACTTCCATTCCCGACAGTGCGTAGATCACCACCGAGTGGGTGACGACGGCGATGCACTCTCCACGGTAGGCGGACAGTACGGCGTTAGCCCTTCGCCTGAGCGCAGAGAGCGGTTCCCAGGTCTCCGAACCGCCAGTAGGCCATTCGCCGCCGGCATCGAACATCTTGGTGAAGGCGGACTGGAACCCCCGGTGTCCAGGCGCCCCCGGGACGGTCAGGTCGGGTATCCACTCCCGTGCGTCCGGTTCGACCACCAACGGCACGTCGAGCTCCCCGGCCAGGATGTGTGCGGACTGCAGGGCCCTGGTCGCAGGCGAGCTCACCACGCGGGCAACGCGCGCGGCGGCTAGCCGCTCCGCGCAGGTACGCATGCGGTCTTGGCCGTCTTCGGTGAGCGGTACCAGATCGGGGGACAAGGCGCGAAAGCGCTCTGTTGCCCCCCAATCCGGAAGACCGTGCCGTACCAGGAAGACTCGGTGGCTGCGATCAGACACCGTCACCCCGTTTGAGGACCCAGGTCTCGCGAAGAGTATCGGGGCCGGCAGGGCTGTCGGTGTAGTCGTCCGTGACCGCTCGGATGGTGAAGCCAGCTCCCGCCGCCAGGGACGTCAGCTCACCGGTTTCGTACCAGCGCTGGACGTGAACCTCCTCCGACCGGGTGAAAAGGGTCCCCTCTCGAAGGTAGAGGGTGATCAAGAAACGGCAGGTGCGGGAACTCGGTTCATAACGGTTGCGCCAGACGTACCCAAAACTCCCCAGGTCATCACCGTAGTGGCTGTCCCCGAACACATCCTGCAGCTTCGTACGCGTGTTCACATCGAAGACAAAGGTGCCTCCGGGACGCAGCGCCGTCGCCGCGTATGTGAAGAGGGCGGACAGCGACGATTCGGCGGAGAAGTAGTTCATGCTGTCGAAGGAACAGACCACGACGTCGAACGCTCCACTCGGCACGCCGAGCTCCCCGCCCGCAACGGCCAGGTCCTTTTCGATCAAGGGCGTCCCGGGGGGCAAGGCCTCTGCGGCCCGATACAGCATCCCGGGAGAGGAGTCCACACCGGTGACCTGATAGCCGGCGTCATGGAGGAGACGCGTCATCCGCCCCGTACCGCAGCAGAGGTCCAGCAGGTTCCCTCCAGCGGAGGTTCCCGCGGCCTTGATGATGTATTCGGACCACCCCTGATAATCGTTCTCGGCCGTCCATTCGTCATAGACCAGCGCGAGCGCCTCATAGGGTCTCACAAGGGCTTCCTCACCTTGAGCATAAGGTTCGTACCCCGTTCGGCCCACTCTCCGCGTTCACTCGCCCGGAGCTCCAGGTCCAAAACCGTGGCGAAGTAGTCGGGATCCTGCAAGGCCTGGGAGACGGCGCTGATCTTGTCATATGGGTATCCAAAGTCCTCGGGACCCGGACTGACCACCGAGGTCACACCAAAAACGCCCAGGGCCTCAAAGCCAGCCTCTTCGCCCAGGCCCCGCAAGTCCTGAGCGGAGAAGACACGAAGAGGAGGAACGTGCGGGGCCCAGCGCACAATTTGCTTCTCCGACAGCTCACGCAACTCCTCGACACCGGCCCCGTCCCGGTTGACCTTCGAGGCGAGTGCGTTCGAAAGCGAATGGCTCATCAACAGTGCAATTCCTCCGGGTTTGAGGACCCGGTGGAGCGTACGAAACGCATCGGCGGGCCGGTCGAGGAAACTGAGGACACCGTACGTGCTGATCATGGCGTCATAGTGGTCGCTGGGAAGCTCGGAAGCGTCTTGCAAGTCGCACTCGACGAGGGTGACTCGGTCTTCACCTCCCGCCTCAGCGACGTTGTGCCGGGCCTGTTCAAGCATCCGAGGTGACTTGTCCGCGACAGTGACCTCAGCCTGGAACTCGGCTGCGGCCCAAAGGGCCCAGCGCCCGGTTCCACCGCCCACATCGATCAGATGACCGCCCGACGGGAGGTTGAGGTGACGCCGCATCAGCTCCTTGATGAGTTCGTCGGAAAGTTTCCAGTAAGCCACTTCATAGAAACCTTCCACATTGCCCGCGTACGGCTCGAAAAAGTCGGTGAACTGCTGATTCGACATGAGTGACATCGCTGTCGGCTCCCGGTGTGTTTAGATCATTCTCGGTCCAGGAGGCGCGACCGCGGCGCGCGCAGTCCCTGGAGCCGTTCGTGATAAGGGGTGTCAGGGTCGGTGTGCACAATCCTCACCCCGGGTGGGAGTGCGTGCAGACTGCGGTCGGCCCAGCCATCCGCGAGCTGGTCCCAGTCGGGGGTGCGGGGCCACCCATGCGGGTGGGTGAACTCGCTGAGCAAGGGTTCGTCGTCGCGCTGGTATCGGATGTCCATGGACATGCGCAGCCGATCGCTGCGGTTGGGGCCGCCGGCGTGCACCGTGAGGCTGTGGAAGAGCACCAGATCGCCAGGGGCGTAGTCAGCAGTGACCCAACGAGGATCGTCCGGAGCGACCCCGAGGTAGAGGGGACGGCTCCCACCCTGTGTCTCGTCAGTCGGCAGGTAGCCATTGCGGTGGGACCGTGGGATGAGACGCAACCCCTGCTGCTCGCTGTCGCACTGGGTGAAGGTGACCCAACAGGTGAGAACATCCGACGTCACATGCAGGACGGCGAAGTCCTGGTGTGCCCGTGTGGTGTAGCGGCTTTCCCGAGGGGTCGCGAGACGAAGCACCCTCGCGGGGTGGCAGAAGACGGGCCCACCGAGGAGCGCTTCCGTGACCTCTGTGAAGCGCGAATGCTGGGCCAACCGGTGAAAGTCCTCGACTTGTTGGACGGAGGGGTAGACCCGGGAAAATGACTCCCCTGAGAACTGAAGGCCGGGGGAGGCCATCGTCAGGCTGTGCGGGTCGGTGAGCCAGCCGTGGTCCGTCAGGGATTGGGCCAGGATCGTCCGGACTCGGATCATATCGTCTGCTGGCAGAAAGCCGGGAAGGTACAGGTATCCCTCCTCCACCAACCGTTCCCGCAGTGCGGTGGGATCGTGGAGGAAGTCGGTCGAGTCGATTAGTGACCGCACAGTTCGGCCTCCTCAGGGTGCGGTCAGCACACCATTGTAGCGCTCGGCCAATTGAAGGTTCCTGATATCGTCGCTGCGGAGCAACCACATGATGAAGCGTTCGACACCCATACCGAACCCGCTGGTGCGCATGGGCGCCGCGTCCTTCAGTTCCGTGTACCATCGGTAATCCTCCGGTGGGACACGGTGGTCGTGCAATGCGTCGCGTACCTCGTCCCCAGTGGTGTGCCGCTCCCCGCAACCAATGATCTCCCCTGGCCCCAGAAGCAAGTCGGCGCACAGCGCTCCGCGCCCCTCAGGGCTCGCCGCTTGGTAGAAGGGTGTCGACAGCCGGTCGAAGTTGGTGAGCCAGACGGCAGGGCCGAGTCGTTCGATGAGCAAGCGCTCGCCTTTGCGCGAGATGGAGCGCCAACCGTCGTGTTGAACTATGACGTCTTCCTCACCTGTGAGCATCTCCGCAGCGTCGTCAAAGGTAATCCTTGCGCTGGGGGATGCAAGGAATTCCTCGACGTGCTTGGTGTCTCCGGCCAGGTCCTCGACCAACGAACTGTGTTCCCGCAGCACCGCGGTCGCCAAATGCCGTACGTACTCGTCTGCTACGCGAACAACGTCTTCCAGGCCGCCGGGGATCTCGGCTTCACTGTGGAAGAACTGGTTCAGGTGTACCTTGTCCGACGGCTCCCCCCGGAAACTCGGCATGAGGTAGTAGGTGCCTTCCTTGGCGAGCCGACACCCGTACTCCAGCATGAACTGCATCGAATCAGCCAGGTAGGTTCGTACTCCGAATAGTTCGATGGCCACCGGTTCCGAGTCGCTCCCGAGCCCCATGGGGGACGACACCGCGTTGGTGGTG
This sequence comes from Nocardiopsis sp. NPDC007018, assembly GCF_040635075.1. Taxonomy (NCBI): domain Bacteria; kingdom Bacillati; phylum Actinomycetota; class Actinomycetes; order Streptosporangiales; family Nocardiopsidaceae; genus Nocardiopsis; species Nocardiopsis sp. NPDC007018. The sequence continues at coordinate 134,246 of NZ_JBEYHA010000011.1, read as the reverse complement.
ATGGGAAGATGCAGGCACTTGACCCCCCTCTTCTTCCAGAACACCGCCGTCTCAAAGCTGATGATGTCTTGAACACTTACCAGGCCACGATACCAAGGGTCTTCGACAATACGAAGGTATCTCTTTGGATCGACTTTAATCAAGCCATCTGGAGCTGGCTGAAAATTCAATGAACACACACTCCCCACGTGAAAAATAAGGCATTCGGGACACCAAAAAGGCGATCATAAGACGATCAAACATGACACCCAAAAGAACCGGACGCGACACCGTTTGGCACCCGCCCAAGGCCAACACCACCCAAGCTACATCACCTTAGGGGAAGGTTTCCAGTAGTCGAAATAGAGAAGTTACCTCCGGTTCCCCAGTCTCTTAAGATGGCACTTGAGCTGCACAAACATCGAATCTCAGATTCTCAAAGTCAGAAAAAAGGGACACAATCAACCAAAGCTCGCAACAGGCATACAAGCTCCCATGGTGGAATATTCTCAACCTTAGGGTCGACTCTTCCTGCGGACTCAGGGCTCGTTCAAGTTCCTGAAGGGTCGGGTTCGTGACTGATCCCGAAGAACGGCAGTGCTCGTTCGGGTAGATCCTGGATGGCGCGGGTGGTCTTGGCGATGTTGTCCACCCGCAAAGTGTGGAACACACCGCTGGCCAGATTCCTCAAGGCCGCCATCGCTCGGGGCGCGCTACCGGTATGGACGGTGTAGGCGTCCTCGCCGAAGGTGACATCCCGGATGTACTGTCTGGAGTTCTCGATCACCCAGTGCCCCCGCAGGTAAGCGGCCAACTCGGCCGGGATGGCCTGGTGGGCGCCCAAACTGGTGAGCGCGTACACGGTCTCGCGGGTCTGCTTCTTGCCTTCTTGTTGACGCCGGCGGTGCACCCTGATGGCCAGTTTGGCGCGGGGGAAGACGATACCGCCGAGGCTGTCAGCAATCCCCATGACCTTGATCGAGCGGGACTCGGCTCGTCTGTGCCCGGTCTCGGATCGGGTGATGGGTGATGCTCACCTGCAACCAAGGCAGGTCCGGGATCTGCTAGTGGGCGAGGGGCTGGTTGGTTTTGATCACCGCGATGTAGTGGGCCTTCTTGGTGCCTGCGAGCCAGCTCAGGTGGTCCTTGACCGTGCGCAGGGCATCGAAGGTGAACATGCCCGGCCAGGTCCAAGTGGCGCAGCAGGGGTCGAAAGTGTCGGGTCTCGTTGGTCTTGGCGCCCGCCTCGGTCTGGACGAGGGTGGCGGGGCGGTGGTGGGTGATGGCAGAAAGCAGGTGGCGGCAGCGTTGCCCCAGACGGGCTAAGCCCTTGAGTGCTTCGCCATCCATCGCGATCGCGGGCCGCTTCGGGGTGTCCTCGCCCTCGGTCACCTCGGCGGTGGCCTGGTGTTGGTCGGCGAGGTAGCCGCCGATGGCGGTATCGAGCGCGTTGCCGTCGATGCGTGCCAGAACACGGTTGATGGTGGGTGCGGAGGGTGATTGACGCCAGGTCAGGGGGTGGGGTCGTGCTCCGAGTGCGGTCAGGATGCCGAGGTGGGCGCGTTGGCCCCACTCTGCGGGTTCGTCGATGGTCTTGGCGCCGGAGATGGTGGCGCATACGCACACGAGCAGGATGCAGGTCAGGGTGTACCAGCGCCCCTTTGAGGAGCGTAGGTCGGGGATGGTGTCCAGGTAGGGACGTAGGTCAGTGATGGAGTCGGGGGTCAAGGGGGCCGAGTTTGGCGAGCACTGCCGGGATCGGGGAGGACGAGCAGGCAGGCACGGTAGCCCTTCGTGATCATTGGCTTAGACACCTTCATGATCTCGGGTTCCGTGCCTGCTTTTACGTGTATCGTTCCAGGTCAAATCGGACGAAGTACGTGATCCGGGAACTTGAACGAGCCCTGCCCTGGACTCCCTGCCCACCCTCGGGGGGAATGGAATGCTGGCTCCCGTGGAGTTGACTCCGGCCTCCCAGAATCGAATCGACGGGCCTTGTCAAGGTCGATGACCCACTGCTAGCCTCACTCGGAAATAAAAGAGATTTCAAGAATCTAACGATACTGGAGAATGGTCCTGTCGTGTTGATCGACATGGCGCGGCGCCTCCTTTCCTGTTGGCAAGAAAGGATCGACTCCGACCCGTGCGACACCCGGATCCAACGGAGCATTCGACTCATCCGATGAAGCAGAACGGCCCAGATCAACACCAGGCCGGCCAGGTCATCATCTCCGTGGCGGTCACCGCGCATCCCGTGCGTGAACGCTTGGCGCTGGACATCCTCACTGACCTTCGCGAATTCGATCCATGTCTCATTAGGGATCCTTCGCCTTGGGACCCTCCAGCAACACTACGGACTACGGCCCGAGCCTGGGCAGCGATCGCCCCGGGAGCCACCCATCACCTTGTCCTCCAGGAGGACATCGCCCTGATCGACGGCTTCGCCTCGCACCTGCGTGACGCGGTGGCGGCCCACCCGAACCACCCCATCGCGCTTTTCACAGACGGGACTTCCCGCAACTCCTCTGTCATCCGCTACGCCGCGTTGACCGGCGCGCGCTGGGCTGAGGCAGCCCCGCAGTACACACCCTGCCAGGCACTGGTCATGCCCCGGACGCTTGTCGAAGGATTCGTTCGCTTCGCCCGTGTCCACTGCAACCCGGCTCAGCCGGACGACGAGGCCATGCGCGCGTACCTCGCTTACGAAGGGGCGGAACTACTGTTGACAGTCCCCAACCTCGTCCAGCACCTGCCCGTTCGCAGTCTGGTCGGTAACGACGGGGCGCCACGCTCGGCTGCTTGCCTCCCGAAGGACCTACCCTCCGGATGGTTCCTCTCCCACGGGGCTCCGGTGGCCCGGTATCCCCAGCTGCCCTTCCTCACCGAGGGCAGCGTGGGAATCTGTCTAAGACGCGACCCTCGTGGCCCGAACACGCCCATCCTCCCGGAGCAGGGCTGGACCATCGAGGAATTTGAGCCCAACGCCCACGAGGTGGGGATCAACATCGACGAGGCGGTCACCGAATACAACGCCTACCTGGCTAACCAGCCGACGGCTGCGGTCCGCGCCCTGTTCGAGGACGTACCCCCACGTACCCTCTGGTCGCTGTGGATCGCCGGTTACCTGTGCACGGCGGGGAGCCACCTGAAGTACTTTCGCCGCGCGGCACTCCCTGAAGGCCCAGATGACACCCTGATTCGGGAGTCGATGCGCAGTTTAGCCCTGGGAGGACTGCACCCCCAGGTCAAACTCCAGGACACCAGCGGTCATCTGTGGTCACGCCTGGGTCCTGTGCTCTCCTCCGGGGTCGAACGGGGACGCGGCGTCGACGAGCCCTCGGAGAACGGTCACGGGTAGTGACCCGGTACGGCGGCCCAGGCACATCACCGGCCCTCCCAAAGGCGGTTCCCCTTCTTGGCCCGCCCAGGGCATCCGTTCGATCTTCAAGAGAGGCACACCTTGGCCGTAGACGGCGAAGAACGCACTTTCCTCCGGCCCATACGGCTCAGCCCCGGAGACACGATAGCGATCACGACACCTTCGGGTCCGGCGGTCTACCTTCAGCGGCTGAAGCGCGGTGTGCTCGCGTTGGAGAAACTGGGTTTCCGTGTGGTCGTCGGCCCTATGGCACATGTCAACGGCTTCGACGAGCGCACCCCCCAGTCGCGGGCGGAAGAACTCAACGGGTTCCTGCGCGACCGCCCCGTACGCGCCTTGCTCACCTCCATCGGGGGTCACAACAGCAACGCGCTCCTCGACCTGATCGATTGGGAGGCCCTGCGATCGGACCCCAAACCCCTGGTCGGCTACAGCGATATCACCGCACTGCTATCGGGTGCGATCACCCAGGCAGGGGTGATCGCCTTCCACGGTCCGACCGTCCTACCCGAGTTCGCCGAGTACCCCCACGTCCAGGACTACACTGCGAACTCCTTCCTTCAGGCCACCACCCATGACGCCCCCATGGGCGAGATCCCGTTCCCAGAGCGTTGGACCGAGGAGTTCCTCGCCTGGGAGAAGGACGACGTTCGCCCCAGGGTCTCGTCGCCCACACAGCCGCCTACCTGGTTCGGCCAGGGCTCGGCCGTCGGGCCTCTGCTGGGTGGCAACCTCGAAACGCTGTGCGCGTTGATCGGCACCACGTACCTACCCTCCTTCGCCAACGCCGTGGTCCTGCTGGAAACGGTCGGCACCTCATTGGAGGCGCTGGATCGCTGCCTCACCCACCTGCGCACTGCGACGGATATCAGTGAGATGGCCGGGCTCGTCGCCGGGCACACCCTGCGCGCCGGCGAGGGCTTTCAGCAACGGTGGGACAGACATCTGCGCCGCACGTTCGGACATCTGGGAGTACCCCTGCTCTTGGGCGCGCATGTGGGACACACCGACCCCATGCCCACCCTCCCGCTAGGAGCGCGAGTGCGACTCGACGCCGACCGGCGGACGCTGGAGGTGCTCGATGCCGCTGTCTTCTGAAGTGGAGGCGACGATGCGCGAACATGCATTCGAGCGGATACTCGACATCCCCGCGATGCCGGCCGGAGCGGAGAATGGGGCGACCCGCGGGTTCCACACCCCGCCGGACGAGCGGAACCGGCACTGGCGTCTGCGTGCCTTCAGCACCGACTTCGAACTCATGCTCCCCGGTTGGCCCAGTATCGGAATGAATCGTGTGTTCTCGGTCGGCTGGGGACTGGCGGGGGGCAGGCGGGAGGGCACCGTGCTTCTCGCCCAGGCCGTCGGGGATCCAGAGGAGGTAGCGGAGTTGCTTGCCCGGCTCTCCACTAGGTTATCCCGCCTCGGGCTTCCACTTCAGCACGAGCTGGGGACCTTTCGGAGACAGGGCTGCCTGCGCCTGGCCGGTCTGGTATCCGCCCGTCGAGAGACCTCCCGTTCAGGAGAGCCCCATGCTTGATCCCGGCTACCTACGGGCCCTGCATGACGCACGGTTCCTCGCCCCAGGAGGGTACTTCCTCGGATCGTCGATATGGAGAGAGGCCGGGTTGCGCAGCGTCGACCTGCTCATCTCCTGCTATGTGGACCTGCTGTCCGAGTTCAGCGAACCTGAGGTGACCGAGCACCCGTTCCTTATGAGGGAGAGCCTCTACCGCGCAGTCTTCGCCACCTACGGCAACGTAGTCACCGTCGACCTGAGCGAGAGGGGATCCCAGCGCCATGTGCTGCGCCCGGACAACATGCCAGCAAGTGTCGACACGCTGATCGCCGATGGTCGTCCCGGTCCGCTGGTTGCCGTGGGCGGGCTATTACGAAGGTTCAATGGACAGGTCGCACCGCTCTTCCGGGAACGGTACATCTGGCCTGCCGTTCAGGTCACACACATGGTCGAGCGCGGTCGGGGTGAGGAGCTGCTGGACAGACACCAACGCGCCCTGGAGAGCCTCCTGACCGCATTGGCGCTGCCGGTGCTCAGTATCCGAACGGACGCGCTGTCCGACTACGGTCACCCGTGCTACCTGACCGTTACCTGTCTGCCCGATGGCCGCCCCACAGTCCTGTCGACCTCCTATCTGATGTCCGAGCGTTACCGCTCGGCACTGGGAGTAGAACAGGACGTCCTGGACATCGGATTCACCGGGAAAGTCCTCGCCGTGGTCGCACTCCACCACAGGGACCACCGGGGCCTTGCTCTGCCTTCAGCGGTGGCCCCCACACAAATCGGGCTCATACATGAGGAGCACCGGCGTCTCGAACACCACCGGATGCGGGATAGCCTCACTGCTTCCGGTCTCCGCACCACCCTGCGGACGGTTCACCGAGACGACCGTCGCCGCCGCTCTACCGCGGAACGCGGCGCGCACCGGCTCGGCGCACCGCTCGTAGTCCACGACCTGGGCGCTAGCGAGCACACCCTGCTGACCCAACGCCTCCCGATCAGGAGGTCGACGATCCGTTCGGCTCCAGGGGTAAAGACCTTCGAAGAGGCTCTGCACGAGCACGACGAACGTCTTCTCTCCCACGCAGTGCGTCGGTTCAAAAGATCGCTCGGGCGGGGCGAACTCCTACGCCCACTCTGCAACACCTGTGTCGTTGAGCGGAAGCCGCCCGTCTTCGGATGGGTGACGCCGGTTGAGGAGAGAGCCTGCGCTCACTGCGGCCGTTCCGGCCGCATGGCGTTCATCAGCGACCAGGGTCGTTTCTACTAACCACAGGAGCACGCAGTGACACAGGCCATGGACGTGGTGGACATCACCACGACGGCGGTGGGCCGCGACACGATCATCGATACCTACGACAGCTTCTTTCAGCAGGTCTCCTTCTCAGGGGCGTTCAGGGTCCTGGTAACCGTGGACCCCGCTTACTCCGTCGCAGCGGAGGAACGGGAACGGGTGCACCGATTTTTGAAAGCCCTCCCCCAAACTCAGGCACGGGTACACGAGGTCGTCGTGGAGGAGTTCCCCGTCCAGGTAGGGCTCCAGACTGCGCTGTCCGTGCTGTTCTCCCATGCGATGTCACCGTTCGGCGTTCACTTGGAGGACGACTGGCTGTTCACCGGCCCCGTGGACCTGGACGCTCTGATCGGCGAACTCCAGGCCCACGACAGCACCGAGATCGTGCTTTCCAACTCCCATGTCGCCCAAGGCGGGACGTTCACTCACGAGGGTGAGGTGGAGATGGTCCCCGACTCACCTTCCGGTCTGCTACGGCTGACCCCCGCCAGCTGGGCGAAGCACTACCTGCCGCTGTGTCCGCACGTTCACCGGACCAGTAAGTGGGCGCCGACCATCGCCCGAGCGTTGGCCCTCACGGACGGGCTGCGCTGCCCGGACGAGCGGGTCCGTGAACGAATACTCATGGAGGGGACGACCGGCCGACACAACGTCCTGTGGACCCCTGCGGTCGTTGCGGAGGACATCGGGCGATCCTGGCTGGCCGAAAGGGGCAGACACAAGGCCGTGACCCCGCGACTCGCAGTACACGGCCTGGACGAGAAAGTTCCCCTGCCCCGAGGCGACCGCCCGCTACCGCTCCAACGCTCCAACGCTCTGAGGAAACGGGCACTGGCCGTCATCCCCGGCATGACCCAGACCTACCAGAAGCGTCCGGTGCACTTCGCGGAGGGCGAGTACCCGGTGTATGCGGAGCGCGGCGACGGAGCTGTGATATGGGACGTAGATGGAACCCCCTACGTCGATTTCGTCCTAGCGCTGGGAGCGGCCACCCTCGGCTACAACCACCCCGCGCTAACCAACGCCATCCGGGAACGGGCGGGACGGGGAACGCTGCTCTCCCTCCCTTCACAGTCCGAGATCTCCCTGTCCGAGTCGCTGGTGGACGAGATTCCCGAAGCTGAAATGGTGCGCTTTCTGAAGACGGGGGCGGAAGCCTGCTCGGCGGCGGTCCGCCTGGCCCGCCACAAGACCGGGCGGGACCGTGTACTCCTCATCGGCTACCACGGTTGGCACGATCAACTGGGTGGACGGGGAGGAGGCATTCCCCGGGCAACGGCTGCACTAAGCGAGCGGCGTGAGCTGGACGGGCCCTACGACAGCCGGCTCCTGGAGTATCTACGACGCGGCCAGGGTGAACAACTCGCCGCTGTGGTGCTCAGCAGCCCCTACGACACAGTCTTGGAACGAAGGTTCCTGCACGAGTTGCGGGCCATCTGCGATGAGCAGGGCTGCCTGCTTGTTCTCGATGAGATCGTGACGGGTTTCCGGCTGGCCCCCGGCGGCCTGGGTCACCTGCACGGGGTTCGGGCGGACCTGACGTGCCTGTCCAAAGGCTTGGCGGCCGGGATGCCCCTGGCGGCCCTCTTGGGACCTCGAGCGATCATGGCGGAGATGGCCGAACTGTCAGTTTCAACCACCTTCGGCGGCGAGCTTCTATCAATCGAGGCCGCCAGGGTAGCGCTCAGGGAGTACTCCAAAGACGACTACTACGGCCGTATCGCGAATCTGGGAGCACGGCTGCGGGACGGGATCAACCTGCACGCAAGAGAACTGGGGCTAGGTGCCGTGGTCGTCGGTCACGACGCGATGCCCTGTCTGCGGTTCTCACCCGACCCGGCCCTGCACGCCGCCCGTTCCCAGCGTTTCCAAGCGCGTATGGCCGAGCACGGGTACCTGTTCCGGCGGGATGTCAACTTCATCAGCGCTGCGCACACGGGCGAACAGATCGAGTCCGCCGTCGACGCAGCCAGAACAGCGCTGAGAGACTACCGAGAGGAACGGGGACGGTGACCGCACCACGCATCCATCGCCATGAGTGGGAACGACAGTACGAGAGCGGCCGATGGGACTACTTGGAGGATCAGGATGAGATCGACCGCTATGCCCTGATCTCGCAGGACGTCCGCTCATATCGAGCAGGCAGTGTCCTCGACCTGGGTTGTGGTTCCGGAGTGCTGTACCGGACCCTGATCGCAGACGGATTCCGCGGCACCTACCTCGGTGTGGACTGGTCGCTCGGATCACTGCCCCGGTGTGCGGAGCACTCCATCCATCGCTTCGTCTGTGGTGATCTCAACCGGCTCCCAGTGCGGGGAACGTTCGACGCCATCGTGCTCAGCGAGGTCCTCTATTACCTGGAGGACCCGGCACGAACCATTCGTGAGCTCACCACGATGATCAGCTCCGAAGGTGTGCTCCTAGCCTCGATCTATCAGCCCAGGGCGGGGCGTTCCAGCCCGTGGCTCGACACTGTCCACGAACTGGACGTCCTGCTGCGCGAAGCGGGCGCCGAACGTCGGGAAGTCTTCTCGGTCTCGCGACGCGGACGTATTTGGGCTCACTACGCCTTGTCCCCGAAGAAAAACCTTTCCGGTTCCCTAATCCCTTCCGCCACGGGAGGTGAGCAATGAACCGGTTCACCCCCGGAAGCGGCGTCAACCTCATTGTCCAAGCCGACGACTACGGTATGTGTCCACCGGTCACCAACGGAATCCTTCGGTGTTTCCGCGCCGGCGTAATCACCCAGGCGTCCGTCATGTACCCCGCTCCGGACGCTCCCCGGGCCCTCTGGCTCGCCACTCAAATTGGCCTGCCCCTGGGCGTCCACCTGACCCTGATGTGCGAGTGGGAAGGGCTGCGTTGGTACCCGTTGACCGCCGCACCCAGCCTGCGCACCGATGACGGAGCCTTCCCACCCGATCTGCCCTCTCTCAAGGAACGGGCGACCCTGGAGGAGGCGGGTGAGGAGCTGCGTGCTCAGGTCCTAACTGTTCAGGCTGCTGGGGTACGTCCCACACACATGGAATCCCACGTGAGGGTGTTCCACGAGCCTCTCTTGGAAAGCCTGCGGGAAGAGTTCAACCTCCCCTGCCGTGACCTGTCGGATCACCCCGAGCAGGCACGGTTGGACAGCGTCTGGCATCTGTCAGTACAAGCCCCCGGCGAGAGGACCACGGCCCTGCTAGACCACGTCAGTGAACTGAAGCCCGGCACGCACATGGTGGTGGCACACCCTGCGGACGACGCCGACCTTCTGAGCACTCTTTGTCCGCCACGGTCCCGACGGTGGAAATGGGCGCGCGACATCCGGCTGGGCGATTCGGCGTCACTGCTCGATCCACGCTTTCTCGCACTGTGCACGAACAAGGGGGTCAACCTCACCACGTCCGCGGCCCTGTGTCCTGGCTCCTCCGCCTGCCAGGTTCCTTGACGGTTCCTTAAGACGCGTCCATAACACTCAGCACGCCGATGCCACACGCGGCGACGGCTTCAACGACGGTCAGCGCGACAAGAACCTCAGCACTCCCCGGAACGGGAGAGTGACGTTGCCGAGCCCGTCATCGTGGTCACCCTGAGAAGATCGTGACGACTTACTCGAAGGAACACATGAAAGAAACACGGCTGAGCCAGGCCATCGTCGCCCGAGACCTGTCCAAATCGTTCGCTGTCACTCGGGTCCCTCCTGGCAGTTGGGGGAGGCTTCGGTCTCTGGTGGCACCCGAGCGCTATCGGCGTGAGGCAGTCCGCGAGGTGTCCATGGAGGTCGGGTACGGAGAGCTCGTGGGTCTACTCGGGCCCAACGGCGCCGGCAAGTCGACCACCATCAAGATGCTCACGGGCATCCTGTCCCCCACCTCCGGTGACCTCTGGGTGGGTGGCCGCGTGCCCTCCCGCAATCGGATGTCCAATTCTCGCGAAATCGGTGTGGTATTCGGTCAGCGCACCCAACTCTGGTGGGACCTGCCCGCACTCGATTCCCTCCGCGTTCTCAGGGATGTGTTCGAGGTCGAGGAGAGCACCTTCCGCGCACAGCTGAGAGATCTTGACGACATCCTCGAACTCTCCCCGTTCTGGAAGACTCCGGTACGGCACTTGTCCCTGGGACAACGGGTGCGTTGCGACCTGGCGGCCTCGATGATCCACGATCCGAGGATTATCTTCCTCGACGAACCGACCATCGGAATGGATGTGGTGGTCAAACAACAGGTGCGTGAACTCCTCCTCCATCAGACCCGTGACCGGGGCCGAACCGTCATTCTGACCACCCACGACATGACCGAGGTGGAAAGACTGACCGAGCGCATAGTCCTCATCAACCGGGGCCGAGTGGTCTTCGACGACACACTCCATACCTTGCGGGAGCGATACGCCGCAGCACCAAGGGTCAGGGCGACCCTGGAGGCGGGGGCCGAAAAGCCCGCGCCCCCGGGGGCACAGCTCCTGTCTTGGGACGGGCAGCACGCGATCTTCCAGGTCGATCGCGGTCGACTCGCGAGAGACGTGGTGCGGCGCCTGGTCAACGAGTATCCGGTCATCACCGTCAGTGTCGAGGACGACCTAGAAGAACTAATGCGCTCGGTCTACCTTACTGCCGCGAACGAGGGCACCCGTGCCTAAGGGACGCCATCTCACAGGGGCGCACGGGCTCATCCCCCCCTCCTGGCGGATGCTCCGGCTCATCCCGCTGATCGAACTATCCCACCCAGGGCGAACCGTGGTCAGGTGCGTCATGCTGACCATCCAGATCTGCCTTTTCTGCTGGTTGTGGACCGCACTGTACTCGCCGGACTCCCCGGCTGGGCCGGCCGAGGCCAGAATCATGGTGACCTACGCCACCCTGGCGCTGCTTCTGAGTCGCATCCGCTGGTTTGATCGGATCACCACCCACGAATCCTTGCCCATGCGCGTGCGTGAGGGCACCATCGCCTACTGGTTCGTGCGTCCGGTGTCCCCGCACCGCTACTATTTTCTGCGCAGTGTGGGCGAAGCACTGTTCGGCTCATGCCTGGCGCTATTCGGCGTGCTAGTGGCCGCGCTCTTCGGTGCCGTCCATGGGCCGCCAAACCTGTTCACCGGTCTTGTCTCGCTGCTAAGCGTCGTGCTCGGCCAGTTCATTCTCTACTATCTGGCAATGGTCATCGACCTCATGTGCTTCTGGCTCATCGCCAATGACAGCGTGAAATACATCTACTCGTTTACGCAGGATCTATTCAGCGGGGTGTTCATTCCCCTCTGGCTCTTTCCTGGTTGGTTGGCGTTCCTCGCGGAACTATTGCCCTTCAAGGCCACGATCTACCAACCCCTGGCGATCTACCTCGGCCGCATTCCCCTCTCGCAGGCTCCCGGTGTGCTTTTGTGGCAATGCGCCTGGTGTGTGTTCCTGGCTGTCCTGGTCCGGGTGCTCTGGTATCTGGCCGGACGCCGAGTAGTAGTCCAGGGAGGGTGAGCAGTATGAGTGTGACCGCAATCGCCAGGTACATCTCGTACATCACCCTTCTCAACTTCCGGGCCAGGCTCCAGTATCGGGGGGAATTCCTCCTGGAAGTCTTCAACGGAGTCCTCTGGCAGTCGTCCGTCTTGCTGTTCGTCGGGGTCATCCTGACTCAGTTTCCAGGCGTCGCGGGGTGGTCAAGCACGGAGGTCCTTCTGCTCACGAGCATGCGACTGCTGAGCCACGCCCTCTACGTGCTGATGTTCGCCAACATCACGAGGGTTCCGATGTACATCCAGTTCGGCAACTTGGACGGGTACCTCATCCGACCGATTCCGCCCTATCTTCAAGCGCTCACGAGCTCTTTCAGTGTCTCGGGACTGGGCGACCTGGCTGTGGCGATCCCGTTACTGTTGATAGCCGTGGCCCACGTCGCTGCGGGGTGGGGTGTTGGACACTTTCTCTTCCTCGTCGTGGCCGTGATCGCAGGAACTCTCCTCGAAGCTTCCGTGCAGAACTTCATTGCCTGTGTTTCGCTTCGCCTCCCAGGCGGAGAGATCCTTTCCACCTGGATTGACGAGGTCATGGGGTCTTTTGGAAGCTATCCACTCAACATCATGCCGAACGCCGTTCAATTCGCCTTGACCTTTGTCCTCCCACTAGCGTTCGCCACATACCTCCCTGCATCTCTTCTGGTGGGGAACACCGAGCTAACAGGACTGCCCTACACGGTCGCCTTACTCAGCCCGCTGGTGGGTGTAGGAGCTTTTCTGTTCTCGTTGAGAACGTGGAGAAAAAGCCTCCGGCTCTATACGAGTCCGGGCGGATGACGGACACTTCTGGAGTGAGATGAAAACCAAGCTGAGTTCAGTGGTTATGACCCACCCCCAACGGTTGGCACATGCCAAACAACTGGTCGCCACCGCCGGGTTATCCGGCATCGTGCAAGACCCTGCCCCCGATATGCCATCGTCCCCGATTCGGACCGCGCTTCGAGCATGGGGAGCGGTCGCTCCGGAAGCCAGCCACCACTTAGTGGTCCAGGACGACATCCTGACCGTTCCGTTCATGACGGATCTCGTCATCAAGTGCGTCCAGCGTCATCCCCGCGCTGCGCTAGCCTTTTACAGCAACTGGAATTCACGCAACGGCACACTCGTCCGCTTGGCTGCTCTCGCCGGCGCAAGTTGGATCGACGCGGCGCCTCTGGAGTACACCCCTACTCTGGCCCTGTGCCTTCCCGCTGATGTGGCGCGCGACTTCGCCCGCCACACAACCGACCCGATCGCCCCGGACGACGACGCTGCCATGGCGCGGTTCCTCCGTGAGCGGGAAATTCCTGTGCTGCTGTCCGTACCGAACGTGATCGAGCATATGGGTGTCGAGAGCTTGTCTGGCAACAATCACCACGGCATCCGCCGCGCAACATGCTTCTACACAGGCGACGAGGTCATCCCACGGCTCGTTGAGGGGCCACACCTTCGTCTCCCGCACTGGCTGCCCAGCCTGTTCCAGGGGGAGGGTTTCGTGCTGTCTGAAGACGCCGAGGGAGGTCCGTTGGGCAAAGTTCTCCCCTGGGAGGAGGGTCTGCAAAGTCTCCAAGCACGCTGTAGCGCATTGGCCGCGGCTCTGGAAACCGAACCTCCACGACATATCCAGAAGGTGATCGTCGAGAGTTTCGGTGTCCGATACACAAACGATTTGTGGGCACACGGCGTCATGCTCGGTTGGCAGGCAGCCGGGGCTCACCGGGGCTCACCCCCACCAGACACGCACGATCCCATCCGCCTCAAGGCGCTGGAGTCCTTGGGGCCGTCAAGCCTTAACGCAGACCGGCGCTCTGCGCTCACCGAGTTCGAGGCCCAGGCTCTCACTTTCTACGGGAGCACGAGTGTGGCAGTCGGTGCCCGATCACGCTCACTCGGGCAAAGGGCAGATAGGGTTCCCTCCTGAAGTGAACTGCTTCCCGATCCCGTAGGGTTCTTGGATGGGCACCCAAGAATGGTGATACCCGCACTGAGAAAGCGAATGAATATCGAGCCTTTCGTCTGCCACAACCAAAGAGAAGACCCACCCCCAGGCGAACGGAGATCACCGGGCTATCCTGGACGCCGAAACCATGCCATTCAGTTAGGCTCATGGGGCCGAGAAACACCGATGGCATTCTTCTGCACACCCCCCTCCAGAATAACAATAAAATCGCACGCAAGATTCACCACAGTGACATCAAACCATGAAACCAATGGGGCAAGATAATGCATACTGGGATCGCCTGGGATTCAATAGGATATCAGGTCGCCATAGTCGACAACCACGGAAAATCAGTGTCACCAACCCGAAGGTTCCATGCGAATGAATTCGATCAGATGATTGATTTTGTTTGCAACAACAGCCAAGAAGTCGTCGTTGATGGCACCAACGGTCTTCTGGATTCTCGAATCTCCGAGCTGAACGTCACTGTATACCGAACAAACCAATCGGATCCGTCGAATCTCCCGCTTCTTGGCTCCCTTTCCGCCGAGACCCTTGCCCGATCAGCTACTCAGGACAGGTGTTTACTTACCAAGCTAGGACTGGGATTAGGAACCCACGCCGGCCGAGATAAGGAGCTTGCCGAGGGATTTGCAACCAGCATGGCCGCCGTAGCCACCCAGCCTGGGCCAGCCAGATTTCTGCGACACGGGCCGCGCCAAAAGAAGAGAATCGCACTCACCTTCGACGATGGCCCTTTTCCTCCATACACTGGTCAAATACTGGACATACTAGAACACTACTCGGTGCCAGCGACATTTTTCTGCGTGGGCTTGAATTCCATCGCACACCCCGATATTCTCATAAGAATCCGAGAGCAAGGCAGCGAAATTGGCAACCACACATGGTCACACCCACTCCTAATGGATCTATCAAGCAGGCAAATCGCCGAACAGCTCCGCCACACCAACAAGGCAGTCTCCTCTATCACTGATGGTACGCATCCCACACTGTTTCGGCCAACGTATGGAATTCTCCCAAAGGGCCCGTACAAATGGCTTTCCAGGCTGAATATGACCACAGTTTTCTGGGACGTCAACAGCATGGATTGGGCAACTCCCGGGGTGGATGAAATTACCCAATCAGTGCTTGGTCGAGTCCAACATGGATCCATTGTTCTGATGCACGACGGTGGAGGCGTTCGGTCACAGACCGTCGCCGCATTGCCAACCATTATTGAGACACTTCTAGCCCGAGAGTACCAACTAGTTCGAGTCGATAACCTCATAAGAGATGAATAATTATTTTCATCCTAAATTCATTTCGCAGCCTCCGTACGCCTGCTGTGCCATCCCTGTACTTCATTCGGGGTTGTGCGGGCAGGGGATCCCCGTGTCTTCGGCATTGAGCCCTTTTCATCCTGAAGATACAGGTCACGGACCCGTGCCGGTCTCTCTGAGCGTGTTTGAGAACAAGGCTGTCTTGTTCTCGGTGAGTGATGATGTTCGTGCTGGTCATGTGAGCCCGATGACATCAAGCGGACGAACGCTCCCTACGACACCCACCGGAGAGCGTCGGGCACGGTGACCTGCCCCAACCGTGGCAGGAGCACCATGTTTCGTGCCGGGACGGTCCTATAGATGTCAAGCGAGGCCGAGGTCGGTTTTGAGGTCGCGGAAGACCTCCCGAGCGATGAAGCGCTTGAGGCAGCACAACACGTCCTTCTTGGACAGGCCCTCGGCGCTACGCCGGCGCATGTAGTCGATGGTTCGCTGGTCGTGATGACCTTGTCGTGAGGCCGCAGCTTCCCCACTTCGATCCTGATGCACTCAGCATCCCCGAACCAGAGCCCAGCTGGGCCGAGTACGCACCCGAACCCCCCCGGGCTGGTCGGTCTACTGTTCGGTGGTGCCGGTCGCTATAATCGTGCCGTCGATCACGCCAAGCAGGTCTTCCAAGAGGCGGCCACCGCACACAAGAAACGCGAAAACCAACGCAAAATCGCACTTTCAGAAAAGCACCGGGAACACACCGAGCGCGTTCGAAAAATCGAAGCTAGGGCACAAGCGGAGAACGCGAAATTGAAGACACGCGCCGTGGACTTCACCCAGGGACAGCCGGAAGCGATTGAGTGGTTCGTCAACCGCATACTGGACAGGTCACCGTACCCTAAAGATTTCCCCAAGAAGGCTCAGATCGCCTATCGTCCGCAGAATCGCGACGTCGTGATCGAACTCGAACTCCCGCCTGCATCGATAATTCCTGATGCACGCGGCTACAAGTACGTAAAGACTCGAGACGCGATTGACCCGATCCCGCGCCCGACCAGCGAGTCAAAAAAGCGGTACTCACAGCTGATCGCTTGCGTAGCCCTTCGCACTCTACATGAAGTACTCAGCACGACGCCTGCAAATACCGTCGAGGCCATGGTCTTCAACGGAAGGCTCACCACCATCGACCGAGCCACCGGCAAGACCACACACCTCCATCTCCTTTGCATAGAGAGTGAGCGCGCCGACTTCGAAGAGTTGGTGCTCTCTAAAGTCGATGCCACCGCCTGCTTGAAGCGGCTCAACGCACTGGTCTCACCGAACCCTTACGACCTCGAGGCCATCGAGCCGTTCATCGAATTTGACCTTAAGCGCTTTCGCTTCACCGAAAACTTCGATGTGATCTCGGACCTCGACTCTCGAAAGAATCTACTCAAGCTATCCCCCACAGAATTCGAACATCTCGTCCGAGAACTTTTTTCTGCCATGGGGGCCGAGGCATGGACCACCATTCCATCCAAGGATGGAGGCGTCGACGCCGTGGCCACGAGCAAAGACATTTTCTTCGGGGGCGTCTGTCTCATCCAGGCCAAACGATGGTCAAAGCTGGTCGGGCTAGACGCCGTCCACGCACTCACCGGCGTCATGGCCGATCACAACGCGACGACAGGAGTCTTGGTGACCACCTCATGGTTCGGTCGAGCCAGTGAGCAGTTCGCCCAACGCAACCGAATCACCCTTATCAACGGCGCCGAACTGAAGCATCTGATCAAGAAACACCTCAACATCGACGTCATCCCTGGCGTCACTCCAAACCACAAACCCCGAGCATCCAACAACAAGCAGACTGGGCGCCCTGGGCCAACACAATAGGGTCAGTTCGGTGGAGAACCTACCGCAACCGACTTTTCCAAGAAAAGGCCCTAATTAGCGACAGCTCGATGAGAACCTCGCGAGGTGCCATCGGACGCCACCGTCAGCCCGTGCGTGCTCCGTTTGTGCTCCGCAGTTTTGGACCGGGACGTCAGCCGGGGGCACGGCGCGGCACAGAACGGCATCCTGATTCGGATGTGCAGGACGCAACGGCACGAAGTGACACGTTACGGTAGCTTCTAATCCGACGGTCGCAGGTTCGAATCCTGCCGGGTGCGCCACAAAACCCCAGGTCAGACCGGCCTCATCGCGTCACCTCAAACTTTCCCCAAAACTGATGGGGCCAGGATGGGGCCGAGGTGGGGCCGGAGCCGCCCTCACCTTTCGCGCTCTCCCCCGCCGATGAGCCCTTCCCGCATCGCGCAACACCAGCCACGCCGTGCGCTCCGCCGCCTCCCGCGCCACCTGCGGCAACACCGTGGAATAGGTATCCGCCGTCAACACGATGCTCGCGTGCCCCAGCATCGCCTGAACCACCTTCAACTCCACCCCCGCCGCCAACGCCAACGTCGCCGCCCCATGGCGCAGATCATGCAACCGCACCGGCGGCAACCCGCTGGCGGTGTTCAGCTTCCGAAACAGGCGCGACAACCGCTCCGGAGCCAACGCGCCACCCCGCAAGGCGGTGAACACGAACCCCCGCGGCTCCCACACCCGCCCCTGACCCTGTGCTTCCTGCTGCTGGTACCACTGATGGCGGCGCAACACCCCCAACGTGGTGTGGTCCACCGACAGCATCCGCCGACTCGCCGCGCTCTTGGGAGCCAGCTCCACCAACCTTCCCTGATGAGACTGTAGCTGGCGCTCCACCCGCACCGTTCCCCGCACCAGGTCGATGTCGGGCCAGCGAAGCCCCACGATCTCGCCCCGGCGCAGCCCGGTCATCACCGCCAGGTGAAACAGTGCGTACAACCGGTCGCCGGACACGTGGTCCAAGAACGCGCGGGTCTGCTCCACCGGACGCGCCCCACCGTTGCGCCAGTCCGCGACGGCCTGATCGGTCCACACCACCGGCCGCGTCGTACGGCCGCCCTCCAACCGCAACCCCTTGGCCGGGTTCGAGGCCAACAACCCCTGGTGTACCGCGGTGTTCAACGCTGCCCGCAACGTGGCCCGCACCCGCTGCACCGTCGCCGCCGACAACAACACGCCCGTAGGCGAGCGGTGCCGGGAAATGGAGACGAATGCCTGCGCCACCACAGCGGGAGTCAGTTCCTCCAGGACCAGAGCGCCCAGGTGGGGTTGCAGGTGGCGGTGAATGTGCTCGGCGTAACTCGTCCGGGTCAACGGCCGCAACCGGGTACGGGTGGCCAACCAGTGCTCCAGCCACGCCCCCACCGTCAACACCGCCGGATCGGTATCGCCGCCCTCAAGCTCCCGCGCCCGGCGCAAACCCTCGCGGGCCGCTTCCCGGGACACAAACCCACCCCGACGCACCCGACGCCGAGCACCCGGGGCATGGTCCAGCTCCAGCGCGAAGTACCAACTCCCATGCCCTCGCCTGGCCAGACCAGGGCACCGACCCTCCCGAGCCTTCACACCCCTCACACCACTGCACCCGCACCGCTTGTACACCCAACCCGGTCCAGACACAACGAACACCCCCACAAACCAGTGTCCGCCCCAGAACAGAAATGAGGCGATGCCCGGTCTCCACGGGTGAGTGACTTGCAGGATCGCTCCCCACCTCCCGGGTGACGGGAGGCGATCCCGTCACACACCAGATGCTTCACAACAGCCGACGCAATATACGATCGCCAGGCTGACCCCCGACCGAAAGTTGAACTTACAGAAAAGCACGACCCTCGACTTTCTTGCCAAATATGCCACTGATCATAAGATCATAAGATCATACATTAATGTTCTTTTTTGCGGTTTGAAAAATTCAACATGAAAACGAACAAAAAGCAAACCACAAAAAACAACGATAGGACGATTGCCCGAGTCTCTACAGCCACACCCATCGCCCATAGCACGAAATAACCAGAC
Organism: Nocardiopsis sp. NPDC007018; assembly: GCF_040635075.1. NCBI lineage: Bacteria > Bacillati > Actinomycetota > Actinomycetes > Streptosporangiales > Nocardiopsidaceae > Nocardiopsis > Nocardiopsis sp. NPDC007018. The sequence goes on along the minus strand of NZ_JBEYHA010000011.1, from coordinate 115,481 downwards.
AGGACTCCAGCAAGAGCCGCAAACATAGGAATGAGAAAATATTTTACCACACGAGATTTCATGAATTTCTCCGAAAAATTTCAAGGACCGAATCCCCGGGCACATATTGCACCCGGGGGCACTCGGCGTCCGCTATCACATTAACTTATGATTATTTTACTAGCAATCCATTAGGCCATGCAGAGTCCCACCGACCAGCCCTGCATAGAAACCGCCAATAAATCCAACCGCGCCTGAGATCCCCGCACCAGGGCCAAGGAAAGCACCGCCGATGGCTCCCGCAATGCCAGCTGTCACACCCCCGGTGACAGCCGTTTGACCGGCGTGCGTCGCCACACATTGTGCCATCAGCCCCGTGGGGTCGATGTTGTTGATCGGGTCACATGCGGCGTAGGTGTGGTTGTTCAGCTCCTGGCGGGAGGGGTCCGGTTGAGTGAAGCCCAGGGTGAAGGTGTCGTAGAAGCGGTGGGACAGGTGCACGGTCGCGTCCTGGAACTGGTAGGCACCGGTGTAACCGAACGGGTTCAACTCCCCCGCCCGGGTTCCGTCCAGAGTGTCAGAGGACTGTTCACCGTAGGGGCTGTACTCATACACCGCGTCCGGAGCGTCGGTTTCGGAGCCCTCGGCGGTCAGGGCCAGGACGGTGTTCTGGTGGTCCAGGGTGTAGTGGAAGCGCTCGTCGCCGTCCCAAGCCACCATCGAGATCAACTCACCGTTGGGGTCGCGCACGAAGCTGGTGCGCTCGCCATCGGAGGCGATGTTGGTGACCCCCAGGGCGGTGTTGGACAGCTGGCGCTCGATCCGGCCGCCGTCGTGGACGTCGGTGACGCCGCGCATCTGGGTCTGGTCAGTGGTGTCATAGCTCAACCACGCGGCCAGGTCACCCTCATCGTCATCGATACGGGTGTTCTGCTTGGTCACCGAGTACTCGTAGACGTACTCGTCGCGGCCGGTCATGTTCCCGGCCTCATCGTGGGTGATGTCCTCACCGCGCGCGGTGGTGGGCTGGTCGGCGTCGTTGTAGGCGAACTCCTCCTCACCCGCTTCTAAGAGGTTGCCTGCGTCGTCGTAGCTGTAGTCGATCTGGCCGTTGCTGGTCAGGCGCTGGAGCCCGTCGTAGGTGAAGCTCTCCGTCTCCCCGTTGACGGTGCGCGACTGCAACTGGGCGCTGTCGTCACCATCGGTGGTCTCCCAGGTGTAGGAGGCCTCCACCAGGCTCTGGGCAGAGGCGCCGGTGGTGGTAATGGAGGTCAGACGGCCCGAGGCATCGTAGCTTCGCTCCTCCAAGGCCCCGTCCGGATGCACGATCGAGGTGCGCCGGTTGTTCGCGTCAGAGGAGAAGGTGGTCTCCGCACCCGTGTGGTCGACCAGGGATGTGAGGCGGAACGCGGCGTCGTAAGCGTAGGTGGTGGTGTTGCCGTGTTCGGTGACGGCTGTGACGTTCCCGGCGGCGTCGTGGGTGTAGGTGGTGGCTTCGGTCCCGGCGGAGTCGGTGCGCTCGGACTCGGTCAGGTCGCCGCAGCCGTTATAGGACCAGGTGGTGGTGGCCTGGTCGGTGTGGGTCGCGACCTGGCGGCCGTTGCCGTCGTACTCCACCGCCTGGAGCACGGTGCCGTCGTGGCTGATGGACACGATCCGGTCTAGGCGGTCGTAGCCGTAGTCCAGTCTGATGCCGTTGCCGTCGGTGACCGAGGTGACCCGGGAGAGCGAGTCGTAGCCGAAGGTGGTGGCGCCGATCGGGCCGGGCTCGGCCATCTCGGTCAGGTTCCCGGCGCTGTCATAGGAGAACGCGGTCTGGTTGCCGTTAGCGTCGGTGACCGACGAGACCAGGCCCCGTCCGCTGTAGGGATCGAGGACACCTCGATGTCCATCTCCTCCTGGACCGCGCGGGTCAGGTTGCCCGCGTCGTCGTAGGACATCGACAGCTCGTCGCCGTCCGGAGTGGTGACGCTGGTGGCCTTGGCCGGGTTGGCGGTGTCGGCGAAACCGACCGAGGTGGCCGCGCCGGTGGGCAGTTCGGTGCCGATGAGGTTGTTGAACTCATCGAAGCTGTAGGTGACCGAGGCTTCGAGCGGGTCGGTGGTCGAAGCGACGTCCGAGTTCGCGGTCCAGGTCTGGGAGCGGGCGTTGCCCACCTGGTCGGTGGCGGAGGTCTGGCGTCCCCGGTCATCGAAGGTGAAGGTCGATTCCCCGCCGCCCGGGTCACTCACCACCGTCTCGGTGTTGGAGCCGGGCCCAGCGTCGTAGGAGTAGGACGTGCTCGCCCCGCCCTCGGAACCGTCAGGGACGGTGAGCGAGGAGACCTGCCCGTCGCTGTTGTAGGCGATGGACCAGGTGGCGCCGGTGGCGTCGGTGATCGAGGTCAGCTCGGTGCCGCTGTCGTTCCAGCCGAAGGTCAGATCCTGGCCGGCCCGGTCGGTCAGAGTGACCAGGTCGCCGTACTCGTTGTAGTCGAAGGCGGCCGCGGTCTCACCGGTGGGGTCGGTGATCTGGGTGATCCACCCCTCCTGCTCGGTCCACTCCACCGTGGAGACCCGGTCCTGGGAGTCCACGATCGAGACCATGTCGCCCAGATCGTCATAGCGCAGGCGGTGGGTGTTGCCGTTGCGGTCAGCCTGGGAGTACAGCCAGCCCTGGGCGTTGAAGGTCCACACCTGGTCTTCGTAGACGCCCCGGTGGAAGGTGAGCGCGTAGTGGCCGTTGTCTAGTTCGACCAGGTCGGCGTTGAGCCCGGCCGGGGAGACGAAGGAGCCGTCGCCGTCGATGTCGAACCCGGCGCAGAACCCGGAGGGACCGCGCAGGACCACGGCGTTGGAGTAGATCTGCAACCCCACGTCCTGGCCGTGGGAGAGGGTCCACCCGCCCCAGCCACCCAGGGAGTTGTAGAAGGTGGACAGGGACAGGTCCAGGCCGGTGCCCGCCGTGGTCAGGTTGCGGTGCTGGACGACCAGATTTCCGTTCTGGGTGTTGACCGCCAGCTCTAGGCGGTCGCTGATCTGATGGCGCTCCAGCGGAAGCCACTCCTGGATGCCGCCGTTGGGGTTGGAGTCGCATTCGGCGGCGAGGATGTCGGCGGCCTGGTCGGCCTCCTCGTCGACCGGAGGTTCCCAGGCCTCATCGGGCGGGTCTTCACCCACCGGGTCCTTCACAGCGGGGCCGGGCTCCCAGGTCTCCGGGACGGGGACAATGCGATCGGCGGGGGAGTGGGGGTCGGTGTCGGCCCACACGGGCGGGGCGGACAGGAGCCCGAGGGTGAGGGTGGCGGCGGCCGTGGTGGCCACGGCCGCACGCACGGGGTGGGATCTCACGAGGGGGATCGCTCCAAGAGGGGGAGGGGATGAGGAATCCCCGACCAGCCGGAACCATGGAGCGGGCACGGGAAGCCAACCAGGTGCGGGGGATGCAGCCCGCGAAGACTACGAGCCCCCACACCCGGGGCGCGATGACCCCGCAGTCACCACCCTCACGCAGGGTGAGAGGCCTTCCAGAGGGTTTAACCGGCCCCGAAGCAGAACGTAGCGGTCGCGGTGCTGTGCGCAGCAGGAACACCAGAGTGCAGAACACGGCACGGGCCACTCCGGGGGCCACGTGGGGTACTCGGTACCGGCTTCGGGGGTCGCGTCCACATGTGGCCCCTGACAACAGTTGCCACAAAGCAACTACCTGAGGTCGCCAGCGAGACACAGAGAGCGACACGCGTGGAGCATCAGCCCGCCCGATTCTTCGCCCCCACCATCGGACGCACCCCCTGCTTGCGTGCTCCGTTTGTGCTCCGCAGTTTTGGACCGGGACGTCAGCGGGCGACACGACGCGGCACAGGACGGCATCCTGATTCGGATGGTGCGGGACGCAACGGCACGAAGTGACACGGAGCGACACCCGGGCGCCGGACTTCTAATCCGACGGTCGCAGGTTCGAATCCTGCTGGGTGCACCACAAACCCCCAGGTCAGACGGGGTACACGAGGACCTCGAAAGAGGTCCTCGCGGCGTTTGGGGGGCCATGTGTGCTCCTGGTGTGCTCCCCAATACAAGGCGAGTACAGGTGGGGCGCGACCTCACAGAGCACTTTGCCGTCCCGTGACCGTGCGGGCCCGCAGTCGATGTGCCCCCGCACGCCCTTCAACACCCCGCGGCCGCCTCTGAACCCCTACCCTGCGCGGGGGCAACCGGGGGCCGGACGAGCCCTCTCAGACGCCCATCGGAGTGTCCAACACAACCGGGGAGATTCACTTCGTGTCGTGTGCATGCCGTGGTGTTGGGACCGACCAGCTCATCAACTACGCACCCGTCCGGGCCTGTCTACCCGGCCACGCACGACCCCCGTCGACGTGAGGAACGTGTTCTCAAGCTCAGGAAGCCTCTCCGCGTTCTTGTAGAGATCCTTGGCGCTGTTCGTGCCTTTCTCGGAAAGCCTCGCGCCGCTCCCGTTCGCGCCGGCTGAAGGCGGCGTTGCGCACCGACTCCTCGCTCTCGAAACCGGACCCGATCGCACCCGCCACCGTGGCCGCCGCCGTCACCAGCACAGGGATCAGCACATAGGTGCCCGCGCTCGCTTGGCCAGCGATGTACGAATCCAGAACCCCTGGCGAGAGCAATACCAGCGCCGCTGTCAAGTTGACCAGATACAGGCCCACATACAAAAAAGCTACTCCGAGGCCCAAGGTCAGTACCGTCGTCGCGTTGAACAGCACCGCCTGTTGGCGCTCGTCGCGGGGGCGCGCCCCCACCGGTTCCCACAAGTTGTGGTAAACGATGAGCCATCCAGTCATCACCGACAGCGCTCCCATTGCCGCAAGGGCCAGGCGCCAGGCTGACAAAGTGGTCGCGATCTCCCAAACTGTGGCGTTGAGCAAATAGAATGCGCTGAAGGCAAAGGCACCGACCAGCGGGCTGGTTAAGCTCCAGGTCAGGCGCCAGGGCCGGTTGGCTCGTACCATCCCCAACAACAAACGCAGATTCCCCCACTTGGAGGAGATCCGGGCATCGACTCCGGCCTGGTCGGGGGTGTGACGCCGAAAACGCGCCGCTAGTAGGGGGATGCGGTTTCGTGCGTGTGGTGCGGTCCCCTCTTGGGGAGCCCCGGGTCTGTGCATATCAGCGACGAGCTGAGCCACTACCGCACCGACCCTGCGCCGCAGCGCCATGACCCCGAAGGCCGGTAACGAGACCACGACTACGCGCCGCTGGCTATTCATGTCACCCATGATCGCTCGCTTGCCGCTGCGCATGGGCAGGTCGGTCACGCATACGACCATGTCCCAGCCGTGCTCGGCCAACTTGGTCTCGGCGAGCTCCATCATCGCCGTGTGGCGGCTATCGCTGGGCGGGAGGCGTTCCCAGTGCACCTGGGCGGCCCAGGTTTGTTCTGAGTCGACTTGTTGAGTCAACAACTGTGGAAGGTCCTGAGCGAGCTGTTCCCCGATCAAAGCTGGCATGGCGACGGGATCAGCGATCACGCCGACCGTAAGGCGGTTCTCGTTCTGGCCCTTCTGACGTTCTGCGTCCAGCAAAATTCTGCCTCTCTTATTGAGTGAGACCCAGTCAGGAAAGCTGACACACAAGCCCTGAAGAAAAACACCAGACCTTGAACCTTGCAAGCACAGACCTCATTGCCTCATAAACGGCAGCGGATCCCCTACTGAAATCTTATATGGGAAAAGTGAAAAATGTACCCGTCTCCTCAAGGGGCTACACTTCGATTTTACTGATCTTTGATTAGGCGCTTGACGGAATAGGGCACGGATCCAACCGGACCGATCGGATGAAACCGCGCAACAAACCGGGCTGTCACTGGACCGAGCACAGATGGGACCGCAGCACCCGCTCCAGCTCCTCCGAGCTCCGGAACGCCCGGTTCACCAGATGGCCCGTCGGGTGTGCCCACAGTGTCTCGCCCGGCACTCCGATTGGGTTTCCGGTTTGTCATGATTTCTGGACTGCTTTTCCGCGGTAGTGGCAGCGCCGAGCGTCTGTTTGATGGTCGAGGCAGGGCGCCCCAGTTGGCGCCCGATCACTCGCAGGCTCTGGCCTTGGTGGTGCAGATCCGCGATCCGTTCCCGGTCGGTCAGAGTCAGAAAACGCGGGTACACCTGCGCTCCGAGCGCGGCTAGGGTTGGCGGAGGGCTGGTCAGGGACTTGGTGGTCGTCTACCCGGTGGGGAGTCCACGCTACGCCCGTCGGTGTAGAGCCAGCTGTTACCGGACTTGCGTACCCTGTGGTCCCAGTCCCGTGCGGTGCGCTCATTCACCCCGACTTCTCACACGGTCTGTCGGGGCACGTGTGCGCAGGCGTTCGTACTCCTGGCGCGCTGGGTACGGCCGTTGTCGGCGTTGTGCGCTCGGCCAGGCCTGACGAGCCCACCCCAAGGCGGTGTTCCGGTTGATCTCGAGCAGCCGGGCTACCTCGGTGGCGTTGCCGATCTGGTCCATCAGTTCCAGGAACCGTGCTCGCAGACGATCCCGTTCTTCCCTCGAAAACGACACCGTGGTCGCAATGTCCTGAAAGTCAGGGTGTTGCGACCACCGTTAGAACCTGAGCTCCTCCGGGCCCGCGTGGTGTAGGTTGCGTGGCCGACTGGCCGACCAGCGGCGTAGCTCACGCCAGCGCGGGCTTGAGCACCACCTTGGTCCAGCCGTCCTCGCGGTTGTCGAAGTGCTCGTAGGCCTCCGGTGCCCGCTGCAGAGGCAGGTCATGGGACACGATGAAGGACGGCTTCGCGCGGTCCCGGTGGATCATGTCCCGCAGTTGCCGGTTGTAGGCCTTCACCGGCGCCTGGCCGGTACCGATCTTCTGGCCCTGGAACCAGAACGTCCCCATGTCGAAGGTGAGCCGACCGTTGCGGGCCATCTCGTCCGACGCTCCGGGGTCGGAGGGCAGGAAGATGCCCACGACGCCGATGCCGCCGGTGAACTTCACCGACTTGACCAGGTTGTTCATGGTCATCTCGGGGTGCTCGACACCGAGATGGTCGTGGGCCTGGTAGCCGACGCACTCGCAGCCGCAGTCCGCGCGACGGCCGTCGGTGAGGTTGAGGATCTGCTCGACCGGGTCGCCCTTGGAGTCGTCCACGGCGATCGCCCCCATCCTCTCCACGAGGCGCAGCCGGTCGGGGTGGCGGTCGACCACCATCACCTGGGACGCCCCTTGGAGCAGCGCGGAGTAGGCCGCCATCAGGCCGACCGGACCCGCGCCGTAGACGACGCAGGACTCCCCCGGCTTGAGCCCGGCCAGGCGGGTGGCGTGCCAGCCGGTAGGGAAGATGTCGGCGACCATCACGTAGTCGTCCTCCTTCTCCTGCGCGTCCTCGGGCAGCCGCAGGCAGTTGAAGTCCCCGAACGGCACGCGCAGGTACTCGGCCTGCCCGCCGGAGTAGGGGCCCATCCCGACGAAGCCGTAGGCGGCCCCGGCCATCTCCGGGTCGGGGTTGGCCGTCAGGCAGTAGGAGGGCATGCCAGTCTCGCAGTTGCGACAGAACCCGCAGCCGATGTTGAACGGCAGACACACGTGGTCGCCGACCTTGACGCGCTCGACACCCTCGCCGACCTCGACGACCACGCCGAGGTTCTCGTGCCCGAGCACCTTGCCGGGCTCCAGGTCGGTGCGTCCTTCGTACATGTGCAGGTCGGAACCGCAGATGTTGGTGGCGGTGATGCGCACGAGCACGTCGGTGGGACGCTCGATCCGGGCGTCAGGGACCTCCTTGACGGAGACATCGCGGGATCCGTTGTACACAAGGGCCTTCATGATCTTCTCCAAGAATGGGCGCGGGACGGGCCTGGTGGAGCTTTCCGCCCTTGCTCCGACCCCTGCTCTCCTAGCACCGGGACGAAACAGCCTCACGCCCACGGTTCGGACAAAACATGTCAAGGTTCCGTGACTGACCGCCACGAGAGCCGGGACGCAGGGTCCACCATCCCCGCCACTGGTAGGCCGTGGTTGGCGGCCGCTTTCGCCCGTGTGGGAGGAACCTTCCGGGGACAGGGCTTCGGCGTCGCGGCAACTGAGCAAGCGCCGCGCAGGGGCGAAGTGCTGCTGGACGTCAACGACATCCAGCTCAGCCACCAGACCGAACTGCGCTGGAACAGCAACGAGGATTGGGCGTGGTCGGGCTGTCCCGTCCGTGAGCCGCTCATCGGGCCGGAGGAGTTCGACCAGGTTCAGACGCTGTTGGGCTCGCGCGGCCGCACGCGGGCAGGGGAGCACAAAGTTCACCGCACTCGTCGGCGCTACCTGTTTTCGGGGAGCCATGGAGTGCTGTCTGCACGATCACAGGACACCGGGGCACTGGACCAACGGCGACCGTGCTGTCGGTGCCGCTGCCCGCAGGAACATGCCCTGGCCAACAGGTTGCACCACCCCCGTAACACCCCTCCACTTTCCTGGCCATAATCGGCACCGCCTGCATCCTCATTTGCTATAAGCATCTGGCCAAACGGGCCGACGACAGAATGACCAAAAGAGGAAGACACCAGGGCAAGTTCTCGATAATCGATCGGACCTTTGATCCGATGGTTCACGAGCCCCGGGCACGAGGAAACCCCAGGCCAGAACGGGTGAACCCGTCCACTCGCCTGGGGTCGGAGCGCCGTGTGGGGCTCCTGGTGTGCTCCCCGGAACCGGCTACCGCACCGGCACCACACCACCCGCCCCTGCCGGGACCGACGCCCCGCGCAGCAGCGCTGCGGTGGCCTCGGCCGCCGCCTTGGCCACGTCCGGGAACACCGTTTGGTAGGTGTCCTGGGTGAAGTGGGTAGTGGAGTGGCCCAGCTCGGCCGAAACGACCTTGACGTCGGTTCCCGCGGCCAGCGCCATCGAGGCCGCCCCGTGACGCAGCCCGTGCAACGTGATCGGCGGAAGTCCGGCTGCTCGAGCGATCCGGGCGAACCAGTCACTCACGTGCGAGGGCAACCACCCTGACCCGTCCTGGCGGGTGAACACCAACCCCGAATCCACCCACTCACGTCCCGCTTTCAGCCGGGCCTGGTTCTGGAACTTCTTCCACCCCCGCAACACCTTCACGGTGTCGGCATCCAGGGTGATGGTGCGCTGACCCGCTTCACTTTTCGGGGTGGTGGTGAGCGTAGTCCAGGACAGCTGCACCACCTGCGTGCGGATATCAGCCTCCCCATCGGTGAGCCGGGTGTTAGCCCAGGGCAAGCCCACCGCTTCACCCCGGCGCAGCCCTTTGACGGCGATCAGGTGGAACAACGGGTACAGCCATACGTACTTCTTCGAGTGTTCCAGGAAGGTGCGGGTCTGCTCGGGTGTCCACACCATCACCTCACCCGGCACCGTCCCATCCTTGGCCCAGCGCTCGACTCGCCCCGGTGTCCACACCAGCGGGCGTTTCCTCGGACAGGAGGGAAGGCGTGCGTGGGAGGCGACGTTGACGTTCACCGACTCCTCGGGGCTGCGCACCGCATCCGACAGGGCACTCCGGAGCGTGGCGCGGATGCGGTGCTTGGTCGACAAACTCACCACCCGCTGGCCTCGCACCGAGGCCCGCACTTTCGCGTCCTCGGACTCGCGGGCTTCGAGGATCCGCTCGTTGTTGGCCTCGATCCACTCGAACATCGCCTCGACCTGGCTGGACTTGAGCCGATCCAGCCGGACCTTGCCCAGATGCGGCACCAAGTACTTGCGGATGTGCCCGGCGTAAGAGGTCCGGGTTCCCTCAGCCAGGTCCGGCTTCGCCTGGATCCACGCCTCCAGGTAGGCCCCCACGGTGGGGGCTTCCTTGCGCACGTCAACCCCTGCCCCCAGACGTTTACGCACCTCGGCCACCGAAGGGAACGGGGTGCGGGCCTTGAGGGCGTTCTGGATCAGATCCGCGATCTGCACCTCCACCTCCTGCTCCCCTTCGGCGAGCTCCAGCAAAGACTTGAGGTGGTCCAGCTCCTCCCACGCCTGCTCCTGGCCCTCCAGACCAGTACGGCGGGCCTGACGGCGCCTGCCCTCGCTCGTGCGTGGAAGTTCGAGCTGGTACCCCCAGTCGCCGTGCCGGGGGTTGAACGCCCCACCCTGACGACGCAGCTTCGGACACCGCGCCCCCAAAGCACGGCCGGAGTTCTCGTCCCGACACCCGCACCGTTTGAACACCCGCCCCTGATGAGAAGCCATCTACGACTCCCCCTCCATCCCGTGGTTACTACGCGCACCACACCCTGAACACCCCTCACCGAAGGTGGAGGACACAGGCAGGCCGAGGTAGGCCAGGATTCCCGCGGTGGGGACCCGCCACGACCTGCCCACCCGCAGCACGGGGACCGGGAACGTCCCTTGGCGCAGGAGCCGGTAGGTGGTGGTGCGGCCCAACCCGAGCATCCGCCCCGCCGCCATCGGCTCCAGCACCACCGGCAGGGAGCCGACCTCGCCCAACCTGACCGGAGTATCCGACCTCACCCTGACCACCTCCCCGCCCTGTGTGAACTGCACGGATATGGTGCGCGGCCCCGCATCGTGCGGGGCACCACGCATCCACGCTCGACCTCGCCGAGGTGGTCAAGCGGATTCGCCAACAACCCCACCGGATTTTTCCTCCGCAACCCCTACGCCACCCGATATGGGTGTTATGTCGTTTTCGCTGGTCAGGGCCGCCAGAGCCCTTGTGTGGGGCCCGAACCCCCGGGTTCGCCCTGGGGCGACGGACCCCGGGTGTTCGGGCGGTGTGGGGGCGCTGGTGGCCCCACACCGCCCCACCGTCCGGGCCGAACAGGAACCGCCCGACCCGCCGCCCCATGCCAACCCCGAGCCCGGTGGCCACGGCCCCAGACACGAAGTGCCACCCACGTCCCGTGCTCCTCCTCACCCCCGTGCGCCTCCTTCTGTTTTTTGTCCCTCACCCAGTAAGAGAGCCACCGCCGCCCCGGACTTCGACACCTCGAACAGAACCTGTCGAAGAAACCAAGCCGAAAGAGCGGGAGGAGCGGCCCCGCCAGACGTTGAACGGCGAAGGTCCAGGCACCTCCTCTGCTACCGCCACTCCCTTCTCGACCAGGCCGCCCCGCCGCGCATCGGATCCGCCTCCGGTCCAGCAGCCGTGGCCCACCTTCGCTGCTGCTCGCGCACCTCACGGCGGCGCAGCAAACCACTCGGCTGCGGCGGGTGCATGCTCAGCGCACACCCGCACGATCACAGCTTTTATGAACCCACGAATATCGGAGGGCCACAGAATCCCAGAACAGTAGCATTAACAAGGCTAGCGAAGGACATTTTTATAAGTGAAAACGAAAGGAGAGGAGTGGTGGATGGCGGGCAGGCCAGAGCGGGAAAATGGGGTGGCGGGTCGGCGGCCCGCCAGCAGGCCGGGGCCGCCGCCCCTACGTGAAGTTGACTACCCACTGGGTACAAGTCTGACCCCGTGAGTCAAGCTCAAATGGGCTCTGACCTGCAAGGACGCGAGCTTTCAGCCTGATCGCGCCACTGGGGGCGCTGGCGTAGCCACAGGCATAGTCACAGGCGTAGTCACAGGAAGGGCGATGCGCGTAGTCACAGGCGTAGTCACAGGAACCCCCTGTTTTGCGCCCCTTCCCCGCCCCAGAGAGAGGACAATCGCACGAGAAAAGCTTCCTCCGACTCACGGAGCATTCTTCTATCTATCGCTCGATCCTCCACACCGCACCGGGGCCGACCAGCACGCCTGAACGCGCACGCACCGCACCCGAAGAACCCCGAGACTAGCACTCACTCCGCACTGCGATTCCTGACATCTGAGAACACATTATTGGTCACGGAATTATTTATCAGAGAACCATATGTAAACAACGGCGAGCTGAGCAATCCACCACCCGGACCGAGGACTAAGCATGCACCCTTGAACACCTAGAGGGATTAAGTGATGCATGAGCTCTGCAGGAGCAGGAAAGAGAGGAGGGCGGGCGGGCCGGAGAGGAGCCAGAAGGGGGCACATGGGGCGAGCGGCCGAGGGGTCACTGCCGGGGGCCGCCGCCCCCTACGTGAAGGTGACTACCCACTGGGTATAAGTCTGGTTTTGAGTCACACCCCTAAAACACAATCTGACCTGCAAAAACGAGTGTTCCAGGGGGGTCCACAGGCGTGGAGGGGGCGTTGGAGTACTGATTCACTAGCTCTCACCCGCCCCTCAACACGGGCCTGTGGGCACAAGCGGAGGGCGCACGGCAACCTGCGGAAACCTCCAGGAGCCAGGCGATGGGTTTGGCTTCTTCAATTGCGGCAGCGTGGTGTCGATTCGCTGAATAAGAAACCCCACAACCTTTCTTTATGGTTCTCGCCATCGTGAAAACTCAGCGCCACCCTCTCCTCGCCGTCGCAGGCCGCGCTCAGCCCGTGTGGGTGATGACCGAGTGGATCTCACTCACTGACACCGCGACCGTCGCAAACGTCGACAAGCCCTCCACAACCCCGCCACCGCCGGTGCCGACGGACCAGGGCATCGAAACAGGGCCGCCCCCTGGAAGGGAACGGCCCTACATCCTTCTGTTCGAGGTCAGGCCACCGGTTGCCGCAGTGCCTGCCACTGGCGCACCACTGCGGCCAGGTCACTCATATCCAAGGGCGGCTCACCACCGCCCGCCCCCGAGGCCACGGGAGCCAAGACCTCTTGACGGGGCGCCGGTGGCACCGTTTTCACACGACGCTGAGCATGCCGGTCCTTCTCGTGCACGGCCAGGTAAAGGCGTACCCCGCGCACCCCGTCATCGTCCTCACACCACCCACGCCGCCCCGTGTACAACTCCCGCCGGGGAGGCGAGCCAGCCGCGCGTGTGCCCGTGCAAGCTTCCCCAACAGGGGGCCGAGGAACCTTCACACCCACCTGACCCGCAGTCCCGCCCAGGCCAGGTTCATGGCCTTGGACCGGACGCCGTCCCGGCAGTGGTTGACGCACCTCGACCATCGTTCTAGTGCTCTGCCCGGTCGGGCTGCAGAACACGGCAGCGAGCACCGCCCCCAGCACCCACCGCAGATGCTCACCCCAGCCCTGTCGGCGCTTGCGATGCCGCCCGCTATGCTTTTCCACGATCTCCTCCTGCTGATACCAGGTGGGGATTAAGCCCCGGCGCGGTGTTCGTAGCACCGTGTCGGGGCGCCTCCACGTCTTTCTTCTTCGTTCTCAATCAAGGTGTGGCCTGGTCGGGTGTCAATGGCCCCGGGGGCGTACGCCACCCGGAAATGCGCTTCCCACCCACACCACACACAGAGGGCACAAAAACCCCTAAAGCCCGCAAGGAATGCGCTGTTCGTGCGGGGCTGGTCGATGTTCGCTTGGGTGAGCAAGGTTCTTCAAGTCCGTTCCGCAGAAAAGTCACGGACCTGGGCAAAGGCACACCCCCAAAGCCAGTCAGGGAATGCCCGATGGGTGTAAACACCGAGGGGCCTCGCCCGGTTTTTTTGGGTGAAGCCCCTCGTTTCTTGCTGGTGCTGCAGCGCCTACAGCGGGATTTCTGCGATCGTGAGACCCAAATCGCGGATCATGACCTCACTCAGCTGACGGAGCTGGATCTCGGTCACCTTCGCGCCCTGGAGCGAGGCCAGCCCGGACAGGTCCGACAGGTCGCTGCCGCGCAGGTCGGCGCCGGACATCTTGGTGTTCTTGATCTCTGCGGCGAAGGCGCAGTCGTCGAAGACCACGTCCCGCAGGTCGCTTCCGATGATCTCGGCTTCCTTGAAGGAGCAGCCGACGAACGCCACGTCACCGGTGACCTTGACCTGCTCCCAGCTGGCGTAGTCGAACTGGCAGCCCTCGAAGAGCACGTCAGTCATCGAAACGCGAGCCAGGGACACCCCCATCAGCCGTGAGCCCGTGAACCGGCACCGGTTCAGGGCGGTGTCCACCAGGCGGTGTGAGGTCAGGTCGAGGGAGGCGAAGTGGGTATTGGTGACCTTCTCCTCCTCCAGCGGGTTGGGGTAGGGCCAGGCGCGCACCTCAGGCTCGTCGTCGCTGGGCAGGAGCACTTGCGCGCCTCGGATCTCGGCGGTCTGCACAGGCTTCCCCTACTTCTTCCAGTTATCCCACGTCGAACGGTTGTCCCAAGGGCCTCCGCCGACGTTGTCCCAGGTGTCACGGTTGTCGAACAGCCCTACCGGGGTGGTCGGTTGGAGCCGGTCGATCAGGTCAGCGGTCAGCTCGGATGCTTCAAGTCCGGTCAGAGTCGTCATCATCGGTCACACTCCCATCTTCTCGCCCAGGGCGCGGACGAGTTCTTGTTTGGCGTTGCGGCGGTAGGTGGTTTCGGTGGTGGTGAAGCGGCCGGTTTCGAAGTACTTGTTGGAGGCTTGTCCGCCTTGGCAGAAGGTGAAGAACTCGCAGGTTCGGCGGCATTGGCGCACGCCGTCCAGGTGTTCGCGGACGTAAGCGGCGTGTGGAGCTCGGGCAAGGATGGTGGGCAATTGCTCGTTCAGGACGTTGCCCAAGACGAAGTCGTCGTAGTGGGCGTTCTTGACGCCGAGTAGTTCCGGGGAGAGCACGACCACGTCGCCGTTGGTGCCGATGGTGGGGATGGGGTCAAGCAGGGCGGTTTCCCACCGGTCTTTGCGCCCGGCTCTCACGTCGGCCAGGTAGCCCAGGATTCGGTCGGCCTCGCGGACGCGGAGGGTGCTGCCGTTGTCGATGCGGTCGAACATCGTGCGCCAGAAGCGGCGGACGTGTGCGGGGGCGATGTGCTAGCGGGTGTCGTTGGCGCCTTCGAGTTCTTCGATGTTGAAGCCGACGCTCTGGGCGCCCAGGCCTTCGAAGAAGTCGAGCAGGGTGTGGGGGTAGGTGATGGTCTGTGCGGTGACGACGCAGATGGCGGTGAAGTCGATCCCGTGGGCTTGGAGGTGGGAGATGCCGCGTTCCACGCGGGAGAAGGCGGGTCGGTTGGACCAATCCACTCGGGACAGATTCGCCGCCGAGGGGCCGTCGATGCTCACCCCGACCCGGAAGTCGTATCTGGTGAAGAAGTCACACCAGGCGTCATCGATGAGGGTGGCGTTGGTCTGCACGCAGTGGCGGATCCGGCCTTCTCGGCGCAGGGGCTCGAATGCCTCCACGAGGTCGCGGAAGTGTTCGCGGCGTGTGGTGAGGGGTTCGCCTCCGTGCCAGACCACGTCCACGGCCTCGCTCGTGCTCTGTGCCGTGATGCCGGCGGCGAGGGCTCGGGCGACCTCGATCGGCATCTCGGTGCGGGTCTTGCGCTCGTGGACCGGCAGGTAGCAGTAGGAGCAGTTGAGGTTGCACAGCGTGGTGGGTTGCAGGATCACCGAGTGGAAGTGAGTAGCTATCACGGCACCTTCTCGCGGGAGGGAGTCGAGAGCGGGCAGGCTAAGGCCGCTGAGGAGCAGGTCAACGGCTATGGGGAGGCTGGGTGACCTGCGCGGTCTGGCGGGTGTGCGTCGCGGCGTAGGTCGGGTGCGTTTGCCGATGGCCGACGTTGCGAACCTGCTGGCGCAGGCCTTCGAGCGTGGGATCGGACAAGGTCAGAGGGGCACAACCCCCTCGGGCCAAGGCCCAGAAGCGCCGCGATCCCGGTCCCCACAGGACCACCCAGTCAGCTCCGAGGTAGTGCTGGAGGCGCTCGGCATCGGAGTAGAAGCTCGTGTCATCGGAGCGTGTCCAGGGCATAAGGGGTCAGATTCGTCTTGCCCGGCGGTCGATCTCGAACCACACGGTGGTGCGCCCGCTCTCCTGGAGGGTGCCCCACCGGCTCGCCTCGGAGGCGACCAGGTGCAGGCCGAACCCTCCCTCGGTGCACGCATCCAGCGGGCGCGGGCAGGGAAAGACGTGCTCGCCTTCGCGCGGGCCCTGGTCGGTGACCTTGACCTGGAATCGGTCAGGGAGCTTGAAAAGCGCCACCGTGACCTCGCCGCCAGGTTCTCCGCTCCGGGTATGGCGCAAGGCATTCGTGAAGAGCTCATCGGCCAACAGCACCACCGCTTCTGTCATGGAACCGAGGGTGCCGGTGCGGGAGCGGATGCGGCGTCGCATCACCGCGGCCTGCTCCGGTTCTCCGGGCAGGATGACCGCTGCCGCCTGCTGCGGCTGGGCGGTGTTGGTGGCGATCGGGGTGTTAGCGCGTGGATCGCTCGTGCGCCGAGGGAGCCGTTGCACGGACTGGGCTTTGTGGGCGCGGAACCGGTTCACGTCCACCTCGATCACCTGGGCCATGCCGCCACCTCCTGCAGAGCGAACAGGGGGTGTGCGCCCGGTCGGCCGAGGCGGGGGTGAACCCCGCCCTGCTGAGGAGGGTGGAGGCCGAGGTTTCGCTGCTGTGGAGTCGAGGCGGGAAGTGGTGATCGTCCGGCGGGTTGAAAGCAGTTGGAGAGTGACATGCGGTGACCGTAAGACGCGGACAGGCCACGGTTCTGCAGCCGCAGGAGGGTAAAAGACCCGCAGGATTTTGCGGGTTGGTTCAGGCCACCCCGGCCCTACTGGCCAGGGGGCGCAGTTCTGGGGTGGAGCGCCGGTGCTCCCTGCGCAGCAGTTCGGTCAGCACCCCGGCTGTCCCGGGGTGGTAGCGGATGAGTTCGGGGGCGAGCCGTTCGGCGTCCAGCAGGGTGTGGACCGCAGCGGCGTCCTGGCGGCGCTGAGTGTAGGCACGGGCCAGGTCCAAACAGACCTGGGCCCGCCGGCCGACCAGACCCGCAGGCAGCGTGCCCACGTCCAGGTCCTCCCCCGCTTCCACTGCGGTGCGGGCGTCGCCGATCGCGACGGCGGTGCTGATGGTGTGGATGGCCACGTTCGTTGGACCGAAAGCGGTCCCGTGCAGGTTGTGGTCACCGCCCAAACGAGTGGCAGCACGGCGGGCCTGGCGTAGGAAGCGCGGTACCGCCGCACGGTCGAACTCCGCAGCGGCGGCCGTGGCGGCGGCGAGGTGGAGTCCGCCGTAGACACTCAGCTCTTCGGGGGAACCGGGGCGCATGCGGCGCTCCAGCGCTGAGGCCGCACCCATCGCCAGCTCCGCCGCTTCAACGGGCCGCCCGCGCGAGATGAACACGTAGGCGAGCCGGTAGGCGCCCACTGCGGTGAGCAGCGTTTGGTCGGCCCACTCGGCGGCGGACATGGCACGGTCGGCGGCCTGCCAGGCCAGGTCCTTCTCCCCCACCCGGCGCAGTAGGGCGGCGGCGGTGTTGTAGACCATGGCTCGGGCCGAGCACACAGCAGGCCGGTCCGATCCGGGGGTGTGCGCGGCAGCTTCGGCCTCGCGGATGAGCCGGGGCAGGCGACATCCGACCTCGTCATAGCGGGCCGCTTGGTAAGCGGCGTAGGTCTGGTGTGCCTGGGTAAAGAGCGAGGCGGGGTCGATGCGGGGTTCGGTTCCGGTCTCGGCGACGATGGTTTCTAGGGAGGAGTAGCGCATCATGGCCCGCTCGATCGCACGGGCAGCGTCGTAGCGCATGTCGGTGACCGCCTCGGTTTCGGTTCCGGTCAGCTCGGTCAGGTCCAGGCGCAGGATGCGGGCCAGGCGGGTGAGGATCTCGTGGGAGTCCACTGACAGGATGCCGCGTTCGACCTGGGAGAGCCAGGACTCGGAGCGTCCCACGAGTCCGGCGAGCACGCTCTGGGAGTAGCCGTGCCGTCGTCGGGCGCGTTTGATCGTCTGGCCTCGAGTGGCGGGGTCCACGTTGCGCCTTTCGGTCAGAGGCTGTTGACGGTGTCGATGACCTGCTGCCAGGAGGGAAGACGGTCCTCATAGGGGGCGTCGGGGTCGTACAGGACAGTGACCGGCTTCATTGCGCGCAGGGTCTGCAGGGAGCGGGTGAAGGCCGGGTGGGTGGCGAGTTGGGGTTTGCAGTGTGGCACCACCACGGTGGGTACCCCGTATCCGACCATCTCGCACAGCAGGGCGATCGCGAAGTTGTCCGCCAGCCCTTGGGCGAACTTGTTCGTGGAGTTGAAGGTCAGCGGACAAGCCAACACCACATCGGCGGGTGGCAGAGACTTGCCCTGGCCGGGCATCCGGAACGCCACCCGGACCGGTTCGCCAGTCAGCTCGGCGAGCACCTCCTGATCATGGAAGTCCATGCCCGTGGGGGTAGACAGCAGCGTCACGTGCCAGCTGTGGCCGTGGAGGGCCCGGACAAGTTCGGTCACCCCTTCCGGCGCAGGGGCTCCGGACAACACCAGGTACAGGGTTCTCGGCATGCGCCAGAGTCTAGAGGCGCACCACGCAGACGAGTCGCCACTTCTCGATCCTCAGGTGAGGGGCAGTGGCGAGTGATGGGAGGCGATCCTGGCACACACCAGAACCCCCGTCACACTCGGCTCGAAACAGTATGGCCGCATACGGCCAACCCCACGTGTAATCAGCTGCCGCCCGGTACTTGTTCTGCGATCGTGAAGGCGCCCGTAACCGGTACCACCCACCCCTAATTCAAGGAGAACATGTGGAACTACGCCTCGCCGATGCCGTCCAGACCCTGCGCGGCGAACTCAACCAGGCCGCCGAACAAGCCAAGGACCAGGACCTGACCTTCAGGGTCGGCCCGATCCAGATGGAGTTCGAGGTCCAGTTCCGCGCCGACGCCAAGGCCAGGGGCGGGTTCTCGGCCTGGATCACCACCGGCGAGGTCGAAGCCGGAGCGGGGCGCACCAGCACCCACAAGGTGGCGTTCACCCTCACCCCGCACAACGCCGAACACCCCACCGGTGACGTGTCCATCAACAGTTCCCGGGAGAACAACACCGAACCCGTCACCCCTCCTCCGTTCACCCGCTGAGACCCCGCCCCCTTTGCCTGTGACCGGAGAGCCCGTTGGACACCGCCCAGTGCATCACCCGCATCACCACCCCCAACAGCAGCGGCTCGGGGTATCTGATCGCCCCACGCCTGGTGCTGACCAGCGCCCACCTCGTCCCTGATCTCGGCGGCCGGGTGCGGGTGCACACCGCCACCGACCACCAACCGCGCACCGGACACGTGGTCTGGCGCGGCACCCCGAAGGGACACGACGACGCCGCCCTGGTCCACGTCACCGACCCGGGTTGGGCCGAGCGCGCGGTGACCACCCGGTGGGGGCGGCTGGTCACCACCACCCCCCGTACCTCGTGTGAGGTGTGGGGCTTCCCCGAGCTGGTGCAACGCACCGGTCGAGCTGCGGAGACCGCGCAGCTGGTGGGCACGGTGGCCCCGGGCAACCATTTCGTCAACCACCGGCACGTGATGGATCTGAGCGCCCACCCGCCCCGCTGGCACGCCCACGAGGTCCGACAACAGGAGCAGGACGGGCAGCGGCGTTCGCTGTGGGCGGGGCTGTCCGGAGCCGCGATGCGCTGCGGCAACGGCCAGCTGCTGGTGGGTGTGGTGGCCGCCGACCTCGAACACCGTGACCACGCCGCCCTGGAGACCGTTCCCGCCTACGTCCTGCACCACGACCCGCGGTTCCGGGCGGTGCTGGCCGAGCACGGTGTGTCCCTGGTGTTAGAGCCGGTCGAGCTCGCCCACCTGGCCCACTCCCCACGCGCACACCACCGCCCCTCCCCCGCCGCGCTGTTGGAGGCCCACCGCCAGGTGGTGGCCTTCCACGGCCGCGACCAGGTGATGGACACCCTGAACCAGTGGTGTGACGACGATGAAACGCTCTCCGCCATGGTGGTGCACGGGCCCGGCGGACAGGGCAAAACCCGGCTGGCCCACGAACTCACCACACGCCTGACCCGCCCCGATCGTCAGGGGCGGCGGTGGGCAACTGTGTGGCTCAAGGAGAACACCACCGCCGAGGAGCTGGGCCCGGTCAAGGACACCACGGCCCCTCTGCTGGTGGTGGTGGACTACGCCGAGACCCGCACCGCACAGCTGATCCGCCTGCTCCAGCTGTGCGACCGGCCCCCGGGCAGTCCCCCCGTGCGGCTGCTGCTGTTGGTGCGCACCATGGGCGAATGGTGGGAGCAGGTCAACACCGCCACCGGCCACCTGCTGGCCGACCTCGCCCGACAACTCCCGCTGCCCCCGCTGGTTCCTCGCAACACCGAGCGCGCCCGTGAGTACCACACCGCCCTGGACCACCTCGCCAGCGCGCTGCCGACCGCCCACACACCCCACCAGGCCGACTGGGGCCAGGTCGCGGCCGGCCTGGCCGATCCGGACCTGTCGGGCCCCGAATGGGGGACCGTGCTGAGTGTGCACATGCGCGCCCTGGCCGACCTGCTGGACGCCACCCAACCAGCCATGACCATCACACGCGACAGCGCAGTGGAGGGCCGGGTACTGGCCCACGAGTACCGGTACTGGGATCAGGCCGCAGCCACGCATGGTCTAGATGACGCTGACCTGACGCAACCTCTACGTGACGCGCTAGCCCTGGCCTTCACCCTCACCCCCGCCAACTTGGAGGAAGCGGACCGCCTCCTGCGGACCGCCGCGGTGCTGAAAGGACAGACCACCGCCCGCATGCACCAGATCCGCCGATGGATCAGCGGCCTGTACCCCACGGACGGGGCCGGGGTATGGGGCTGCCTACAGCCCGACCGGCTGTTGGAGTACTTTCTCGGTCAGCGCCTCCAAGCTGACCCGGATCTGTTCGATCCCCACCTGCACACCATCACTGCCTCGGACGCCGAGCGTCTGGTGACCCTATACACACGTGCGGCCACACACCCCGCCCTGCCCACCGTGAGAGAGCGCCTGACCAGACTTTGCGCACGCCACCCTCTTACCCTCGGCCCAGCCACCATCACCGTAGCTACGCAGTCCGAAGACCCATCACCGCTCGTAGAGGCCCTGGATCAGATAACCGCACATCTCAATACCGATACAAGGGCTCTTGAGCGCCTACAAGACTCCCTCCCCATTTTCAGTAATTGCCTTGCAGAATGGGCCGTTCGCTTGAATAACCAGCTAGTTAAAAAGTACCGAACAAAGGAAGAACTCAACCCTAACGAGCCCCTGCCCCACCTCGCCAGGTCTCTAAACAATCTATCAATTCGATTAATCGACCTTGGAAAAAATGAATCAGCCCTGCAGGCTGCCAGCGAAGCCGTCGAGCACTACCGATACCTTTCCCAGAAAGACTCCAATTCCCACCTCCCCAACCTCACCCTGTCCCTCAACAACCAGTCTAAAATTCTGGGCAAAATGGGAAAGCACCAACAAGCGCTAGATACCATCACCCAGGCCGTTAGCCACTACCGCACCCTTGCTGATAGACACCCCAGAACTCATCTTCCCGACTTGGCCATGTCCCTCAATAATCAGTCTGTCGCCATGAGTGACATGGGACATCACGAAGAAGCTCTTGAAGCTATCACTCAGGCTGTTGAAATCCGCCGCAAACTCGCCCACCACAACCCCGACGCCTACCTGAACGACCTAGCCACATCCCTCAATAACCAAGCCAACCGCCTCGCCGCCCTAAGACGCTTTGAGCAGGCTCTTGAAGCTATCACTCAGGCTGTTGAAATCCGCCGCAAACTCGCCCACCACAACCCCGACGCCTACCTGAACGACCTAGCCACATCCCTCAGCAACCAAGCCAACCGCCTCGCCGAAGTAGGACGACACAAAGACGCTGTCGAGACGATCGCCCAATCCGTCTACCATTACGAAGAACTTTGCACAAAGAATATCGATACTCATCTACCCAACCTTGCCACGTCCCTTAAAAATCAGGCATTTCACCTAAAGAGCCTCGGCCACTACAGAGAAGCTCTTTCTTGCATGGAGCGGGCCGCACTCATTCAACAGAGGCTGGCAGTCGATCAACAAGCCATCTACAAGCCTCACTTGAAGCAAACTTTGGAGGCGTGCGCATGGTTGCAAAAAATGATTGATCATGAATGAGGCGTGATTCAGATTGCTGGTTGATGAAGACGACCGTCGCGAGGGTGCTCACCCAAGGCTCGGACCAGGATCGTCTCGGTCGGGGATAACCCAAATCGCTCGAAGACGGCCAGTGCAGAAGAAGTGACACAGTCCTCGCCTTGGCTGCAGGAGGAGAACAACAACGTGGAGGGCATCGACCTGCCACCGAAACCTGCATCGCGCACCTACCGGCATCGGGAGCCCGGCAGTCGGCAGAGGGAGGCCCATGTTACCTCGTAACAGGCCGGTCCGAGATAGTCGAAGAGCGGCCAAGGACCTCACGAACTGCCATCGGACGCAACCGTCAGCCTGTGCGTGCTCCGTTTGTGCTCCCGAGTTTTGGACCGGGGCGTCACCGGGCGACACAACGCAGCACAGAACGGCACCCTGATTCGGATGGCGCGGGACGGAACGGCACGAAATGACACGCGACGGTACCCGACCATAGAACTTCTAATCCGACGGTCGCAGGTTCGAATCCTGCTGGGTGCGCCACAAACCCCCAGGTCATACGGGGTGTACGGGGACCTCGAATGAGGTCCTCGTGGCGTTTGGGGGCCATGTGTGCTCCTCGCGTGCTCCCCAGTCGGAGCACAGTCGCAGCAGCACCCGCGAGAACCCCATCGGACTTGGCCACCTCGCAGCCACGCCACCCCTCGGATTCTCGGCTGAGTCCTCCACACCGAACCTCCTGAGACAGCCCCACCCGCCTCATGACTGCCTACTGGAAGGCCTTCTGACAGGATCTGCGGCGCCTTGAGAGCGCCTCGTTCCCTCCAGCGCCTTCCCCTCACCCCTCCACTGACCCAACGACGAGCGCGTGTTGAGGCAGTGCTGACGGAGTAAGCGCAAGAACCTATCGGACCCTAAATCCGACGCAGCACTTCCCCTGGACGAAGCCGACATTTAGGACTTGACTACCACGACCAGCCGACCTCGTTGGCCACCCGCTCAAGAGCGCGGAACAGCATCTCGGCAGCCCATCACCAGTCGACCAGCTGTGCCTCGAGAGCGCACGGAGCCTCTCGGGCCTCGCGGAGTCAGAGCTTCGAGACAGCCACTTCCAGGAGGAGCATTCACTGCTCATCGGGGACCTCCAGGTGGCCCGACCCCCGGTTCTGCGAATCCCGAACGAGAACGGGAACCCGCGTCCCTCCGCGCTTCCACGCAGTGGCCCTGGTTGCCGCTGTAGCTCGACCTTCGCCAGGTCGCGTCCACGGTTGTTCTCCTCACAGTGCTGCGATGAAGAGCAGGCTTTCCTCAGGGGAGAGCGCGAGGCTCCTGAGGTGCCCGTACTGCTGCTGGCAGTTTCCCACGATCACCCCTGACCCGATCCGGGCGTCTCCGCGTACACGAGTGACTCCGCATGGTCCTTGTCGAGGATGACCAGGGGACCGTTCATCGCGCTGTGCGCACCACGACCGAACGGGAGTACCTGAATCTGCACAGTGGGATTCAATGCCCGCCGCAGCAACGCCTGGAACCGCCACCTGAGCCGCTGACCCCGCAAGCGCGGCACTGTCCACCGCCTGGCCCGTAAAGGGTGGGGAGTCGTCGCAGCAGTTGAGTGGGCACCGATGGCAGGTCGAGCGCACCATGGCCTGGCTGGCCGGCTGCCGCCGCCTGCACCGACACTACGAACGCAAGGCCGACCACTTCCTGACCTTCGCCAGCATTGCCTGCACACTGATTTGCTACCGCAGACTCACCAAAAGAGATGAGCTCGAACTACTATTCGCCAAGAGCACCCAAATTTCCCCGTTCTTGAATACTCACAACACGTTCACCAAGAAACCACACACGACGACAGAAGTTGAAATTGAGTGAATTGCAGCATATGAATTTCTTCCGAGTGCGAAGATAACATGACGACCCCCCTTAACGGCGCCAACCAAAACAGCCCTTGCCGACTCAACAGCCATGACGCAGGTCACGCCAACGGCAGGGGCGGAAAAAAGGAAGCACCAAGCGTAATAGTAATCTCTTTCGAAGTTTGAAACAAAAGCCACTTGAGAAAGCTGGTAAATAGCTTCCGTAGCTAGCGCCAATGGCAGCACATAGAGCGATGTAAGCACCATGTCCAGGAAGAAAATTTCCTTCGCCTCGCGAACAGAAACCCCCTCCCCCCGGGCACGTCTACGCAATCTTACTACGAGAGCCCCCAGACCTCCGAGGCCAGGGAACAGCCTCACGTAGAAAATTTCCGAAAGACGCCAGATTCCATACTCAACGAAAATCTTTCTCAATATTTCATTTCCCATATCGTCACATCAGTTCAGCACCAAGGCTACTAGTGGGTTGGCCACCGTCCGGACTCCCCACCAAACTTCCTTCTCGCTGAGTACCGCGGCACTCTCGTGCCGTTGCCAGGCGGGTGCGGCAAGGTCGCGGGCATTGGCATTGCACCACCCAAGGCAAGCATGCCGCACCCGCATTCGGACCATTGGCGCTGGTGAACTGGCGCAGTGTCCCGAAGCACGCCTCGATCAGGACGGCCCACGAGGCATAGGCAGGAGTGAGACACAACTCGACCTTGTGTCGACGCGCCCAGGAACAGAAGCGTAGGGTCTAGTCGGTGGACATCTCGTCCCTGATCACGCAGGCCAGAGCTCCCTCGGGCTGTGCGACCTGGATCAATATTGAACGCTGCCACACGCTTCCGGTCCACCCACTAGGCAGCCCAGCTCCACCCTGGATCCTCGACAGCCCTCGCGCCTGTGACAAAATCATGCGCACCTCCAATCATTCCTGCAGTGCCCTGCACCACACTGTCGTAGTACCTACTCGATGATATATCTCCCCTGAGAGAATTATATCGACTTCTCACCGCCTGGCTATTCTGCTTCCTTTTTGACGATTTACAGGAGAAGAAATCTGCAGCATTACTCCTAACGGAGGACCTGGCCAAGAATCTTGAACCCTTGCCAATTCCAAACGGCAAGGCCCCTGCTATATCCCAAATACCATCCACATTTTTTTGGCCAGAACTAAACAACTTCGAAATCCCAACACCGGCACCTAGGGCAAATCCGACCCACTGCAATCCTGGAATAAAGCTCATCGCAAACGCTGCATCACCAGCAATATTCCACCAGTTCAGACCATCGTCGGTCATGTATCTGCTTGAAACCCAACCGCCGACCGCGCTTCGAGTCTCGTTCATCCAGCTCGCGTCGTTCTTGGCCTGGGTCTGAGGGTCGACCGTCGCGCTTGCACCCGTAAAAGGATTATCGGAGCGGCGGTTTCCGCTGTACAGGAGACGCCACACCTTCTCTGACCGCGTCAAGCTCGGGTGAACTCCGGAGCAGAGGACCCGTATTTCCCCACGAAGCCCGAGGCGTCCAAAGAGGTTCATCCGTCTTTGATGAGCCAGACTTCCCCTGGAACATCTGGCCGGTGAACCACTGGGCCCCTGCATCCTGCCGGGACGGACAGCGGTGGGCGACCTGGGCGGCGGCCCGGCTTGGCCGAAGTGCACACGTGATCGTCCAGATGGGCGTAGAGTGCTGTCAGAAGGGCGTCAAGGTCTTTGGTCACACTCTGATCCTCGACGCCCTTCGTCATGCCCGCAGGCGTTCCAGGGTTTTCCCATCAACGATCCAGGAGCCATCCATCGTACTGACTTCGACGATGATCGACTCGATCCGGGGATCATTGGTGAAGGCTCGCGCCCTGACCCGCAGGTTCCGCTCCTTCAGCAGCGCGATGGAGCGGGCCACGAGCAACGAGTCACCACCGCTCTCGAAGAAGTCGTCCTCCTCCCGGAGATCGGGGTTCTCGAGCACGTCCCTCAGAACGTCGAGGGTCTCCTTGCGGATACGCTCCGAGATCACGTCGTCCATGCTTCCTCCCTTGGTCCTGCTGGAAACCGGTAGCTGATGCCCGCACGCGAGTCCACGGTGACGAAGTCCCCGTACGGCAGCAGCCAGGCCGGCTCGTAGTGGCCGCAGTCGCCCCCGACGAACACCGGCCCCTGCGCCAGTTCGGGCGATCTCCGGAGTACCGTCCCCACGTCCTCGCACCAGTCCTCGAAATCTCGCCAGGGCGCGTCGGCCACCACCAGGGCTCAGGGCGGCCCGTCCAGGGCGTCCGCGATCCGCCTGACGGCGGAGTCGAAGTAGCCGGGTTCGTCATCGCCGACGTCCAGCCAGAGCACCCGTTCCCGCGCGGTGAGGCTGCTCCCTGTCTCCAGGAGGTCCGCGACGATCCTGATCTCCCCGCCGACCAGACGGCCGCGGGCCGTCCCCGGTTTGATCCAGGCGTCCTGGGCCCGGCGTGATCTCTGGTGGGGGTCCCTGTCGTGTCGTGCGTACTGCTGCCAGGGGCGGGCTCCCGCGGTTCGGGTGGGTGAAGTGAGGAAGTCGACCGGATCGGCGCCACCCAGTACCGCCTTGGTGGAGGCCAGGGTCTCGGGAACCGGCACGGGCTCTCCGAACTGTGACAGGAAGGCCACACCGTTGTAGGAGACCAGCCCGCATTCCTGGAGCAGGAACGCGTTGATGTACGTGTTGTCGCTGCGGCCGACGAACGGTTTGGGATGGGACCGGATCAGGTCCGCGTCCAGCAGGGGGAGGAGCTCGGCGGAGGTGCTGCCGCCGATCGCGGACATCACGGCGGCGACCCGGTCGTCCCGGAAGGCGGCGTTCAGGTCGTCGGCGCGTTGCTCCGGTGTGCCCGCGGAGAGTCCGTCGTCGCTGATCTCGTCGGCGTTCCGGGCGAAGTCGCAGCGCCAGCCCAGAGCCGCGAGCACGTCCGCGGCCAGATCGACCGCCCGCGTGGCGCAGCCCATCGATGGCAGCGATGGGCTGACCACCCTGATCAGAGCGCCCTCGCCCAGCGGCGCGGGCCTGATGATGCCGTCCGTGTCCATCAGTCCCCCGATCCGTGGCCCGGGCTCTCCTGCGCTGTCTCCTCCAGGAGTCGCTGCTCGTGTTCCCACGCGTCGAACACCGGCAGTCGGCTCAGGCACATGAGCGCGACCACGACGAAGAGCGCTCCGGCGACCAGGAACGGGAAGGACAGATCCACGAGTGAGGCCAACACCCCGCCGATCAGCGCGCCGAGTGCCAGACCGGACAGTCCCAGGAGTCGGCTGACGGCGCCGACCCGGCCCATGAGCTGGTTGGGGGTGATCTTCTGGCGCATGGACGCCGCCAGCACGTTCCACACCACCGAGTGCCAGATGTAGACGGCCAGAGCCACGGCCACCGCCACCAGGTGGTCCACGAAGAAGATCGTCACGAACGACGCCGCCCCCGTGGCCAGGGCGGTCACGACGGACCGGCCGTACCCCAGCACCGCCCGCATCCGGGTGGCCGACCACGCCCCCAGCAGACCGCCGAGCGCGGAGAAGGCCAGGAGTAGGCCGTACCCCGTGGAATCCAGGCCGAGCACCTGTTCGGAGTAGAGCACCAGGTAGGAGAAGGGGATCATGTACGCGACGCTCGTGATGGCGCCGACCGACACGAGCGTGCGCACGATGCGGTTCCGCCAGAGCCACACCGCCCCCTCCCGGACCTCCTGGATCATGCTCGGGCCGGGCTCGTAGTCCTGCCGGTAGTCGCCCCGGAGTGACTGGTACCCCGCCCCCGCGGCGAAGAAGGAGATCGCGTTCGCGATGATCGGCGCGATGGGCGCCAGCCCGAAGAGGAAACCGCCCACGGGCGGGCCGGTGAACTCGTCCACCACGATCTGGGTGGCCGCGATCTGGGAGTTGGCCCGGTCCAGTCCACTGGCGGGTACGGCCTGGGGCAGCACGGCGAGGGCCGAGCTGTCCGAAACGGTCTCGATGACACCGACCAGGGCGAACACCAGGTAGAGGGCGGGCAGGGTGACCAGGTCGAACACGATCAACGCGGCGAGCAGAGTGAACACCAGGGCCAGCGAGTAGTTCGAGAGGTAGAGCAGCCGCCGGCGGTCGCCGCGGTCGATCATGACTCCGGCGAACAGGACGGCGATGATCCTGGGCACGGCGTAGGCGGCGCTGAGCCCCGAGATCAGCAGCGGGTCCCGGGTGAGGGTCGCGGCCAGCAACGGCATGGCGACGAACGTGATGCCGTCCGCCAGGTTCGAGGAGGCGTTGCCGAACCAGATGCGCCTGAACTCGGGTCCCAACTTCATGTGCGTGTCCTGTTCACGGTGGCTTGGGTCGCACCCGTCAGTCACGGGAGAGAGCTTCGGCGACAGCTCGGCCGTCCACCTTGCCGTTGGGCAGACGGGGCAGCGCGGTCACCGGAAGGACGGCGGCGGGCACGAGCTACGAGGGCTGGTCTTCGCGCAGGGCGGAACGGATCTCCGTGACCGAGGCTCCGGGCCGGAGCACCGCGGTCAGACGAAGGAGAACGGTGTCGAGGCGAGCACCGAGGCGAGGGCCTCCTCCCCGAAGATCTGCCGGGAGTCCTCGACCATCGCCAGGACGGCGCTGTGGGGTACGGCGACGCCCTTCGGGGAACCGGTCGATCCCGAGGTGTGCAGGACGTAGGCGCACGCGGACCCGGCCGTCGGTTCCGGGTACCCGGGCGCGGCCGCGGACGGTCGGGCCGGGGGCAGGGGGACCGAGGCGGGACCAGGCCTTCCACCCATGCCCGGTCCGCACACGGGCCCGCAGGCGCTGTCGCCAGCCCGTGGCGCCGGCCCGGATCGACGTACTCCCCCGCTAGCCTGCCCTGGCACCGCACCAACTCCCGTGAGGCACCCTCATGCACGTCACCGCCCCGTCGACACATCGCGACCGGCTCCTCGCCGCCTTCCCCGAACTCCACGAACACGGCACGCCCGCTCTCCTGCTCCACCCCCACCTCGCAAGCCCGGGGCCGCAGGACAGCTCCGTCGGCGGCCCGCTCCTGTGGCCCGCCGACGAGCCCTGGCCCACCTGCCCCCATGGCCACTACGTCTTCGGAGCTCCTCCCGAGGACGGCGACGTCTTCTACGACGAACCGCCGTTCCTCCAGGGCGTCGTCCAACTGTTCGCGCGTGACCTCCCTCCCGGCCACACCCTGCCGGGCGGATCGGAACTCCTCCAGGTCCTGTGGTGTCCCAACGACCACCCCCGCCCGCCGGACGCCGACGGCCACGAACTCACTCCGTGGTTCACCCTGCGCTGGCGGCACGACCTCACCGGGCTCGCACCGGTGTCCGACCAACCCCGCCCCCACACCAGCGTCAAGTCGTACGGCCTCCCACCCTGCGCCCTCGCCATCGAGGAGATCACCGACTACCCGTCCGAGGCCTTGTTGCCCGAAGCACTGGCCGAGCGCGTCGACGAGTGGGAGTCCACCGCACCCGAGTCCGGACACGTGGACCCCGGAACCGTCTACGTCGACGAACTCGCCCACCGGAGGGGGATGAAGTTCGGCGGCCACCAACCGTGGGGCCTGACCGACCCCTTCCCCGTCGAGTGCGAGTGCGGCGCCATCATGCAACTCCTGCTCCAGATCGACAGCATGGAGCCGGGCGGCCTGGAGGGCTTCGTCATCAGTCGCGGCTACTCCCTCGGCATCCACTGCTGCCCGGACTTCCCCGACCACCCCCACCACACCGTCATGCAGTAGCTCCGAGCGTGTCGAGGCGCGAGAGAGTCGCTGCGAAGGTTCCCGTCGGGCCCCCTTCCAGCTAGGCCTCCGGAGCCGTCCTGGCTCCACCTCGCGCGGCGCGGGCGCACCGCCCGCACCGGCCAAGGCCTCACCCGCGTCCATCTGCACCACCCACGGGACGGCCGAGCCACACGTTCCACGGCTCGGTTCCCGTGCGCGTGTCACCCCGCTGTGGGCGGGTGTCCCCTTCATTCTCACCAGAGTCCCTCCCCCGTTCGCGAGACGTCCGTCCCGGAGGTACGCGACCTTCGTCCCGCTGTCGGCCCCGTTGGACGTCCGGATACCGGGTCCGGCCCCGGCCCCCTCCCCGGCTGGCGGCCGCGCGGCCGCGCCGTGCTCGGCGCTCCCGCCCCCTCACGGGTTGGAGCACTCCCCGGACTGTGTACAGTATGAAAACGGTTTTCATTTTCAACACGAGGGCGACGTCCAGGAGAGGAGCACCCGATGCGCATCGCACTGGTCACCGGCCTACACGCGCAGGCGCGCACCGAGGCCGTGAACGAGCTGTTGGAGGCCGTCCCCCGGTCGATCGCGGTCCACCACGACATGAAGGACATCGGCGACGGCGTCGTGCGCCGTGTGGTGCGCGAGAGCTCGGGCACCAGCCGCAGCGAACAGGTGGACCTCGACCACGCCTGCGCCTCCTGCACGGTGCGTGAGGACCTCGTCCCCTTCCTCCTGCGAACGGCGGCCGTCGGACGACACGACCTGTGCGTCGTGGACTCATGGGAGGGCCTGGAACCCCGGTCGACCGCCGAGAGCATCGCCGCGCGGCCGGAACTGTTCCTGGCCACGGTCGCCACGGTGGTGGACACCGGGCTGTTCACCTCCGACCTGAGCAGCCCGGACGAACTGGGCGACCGCGCGATGGACATCGCCCAGGACGACGTCCGCACGGTCGCCGAGGTCCTCACCCGGCAGGTCGAGTACCCCCACGTCCTGGTCCTCCCCGCACGGGCACACCACGCCCACGCCCGGGCGCTCGCGCACCAGCTCAACCCCGCCGCCGCCGTCCTCACGTCCGGAGCCGACCTCACCGGTTTCCTGGACCAGAGGTTCGACCCCGAGGCCGCGCACCGGCGGCTCAACCCGGCCTGGGCCCAGTACATGGACCACGAGGAGTCCCAGGGGGTGAGCACCGTGACCTGGACACGGACGCGTCCCCTGCACCCGGGGCGGCTCTCCGACGCGCTGGAGCGGATCGTCGCGATGTCGCTGCGCGGCCGGGGCAGGTTCTGGCTCGCCAGCCAGCCGGACACCCTCATGGTGTGGGACTCCCACCAGGACCTGCTCCTGGTCGAGAGCGGCGGACCGTGGCTGGGCGCGCTGCCCGAGGCGGCGATGGAGCTGGTCTCCGCGCACCGGCGGTCCCGCGCGCTCCTCGACTGGGACCCGACCGTGGGCGACCGCCGTCAGCACCTGTCCTTCACCGGTGTCGGCATGGACACCGCGTCCCTCCTCTCGCTCCTGGACTCGTGCCTGGTCACCGAGACCGAAGCCGGTCAGGAGTTCCGCAACGACCCGTTCGCCGAGTTCTCAGAAGGGCGACCATGACCCCGATCAGAAGCCGTACCGAGAAGGTGCCGCGCAGGCGCTCCTTCGCCAGCCCGCTGGGCGACGCGGCCAGCGTCGACTACAAGGACACCCGTCTCCTGCGCACGTTCGTCTCGGAGCGGGGCAAGATCCGCAGCCGTCGCGTCACCCGTGTCACCGCGCGACAGCAGCGCCTGATCGCCGCGGCCGTCAAGAACGCGCGCGAGATGGCCCTGCTCCCCTACCCGTCCCCGGCCCGACGGAACTGACCGCACACGCCCGTGACCGGCGTCGTCGCCCCTCCCGAACGGGGCACCCGGCGTCGGAGCACCGAACGGGCCCCGACCACGCGGAGAACGCGACCCCACAGCGGAGAACAGGAGAAGAACGTGTCCCGTATCTGTCAGGTGACCGGAAGGTCGCCCGGCTTCGGCAATGCCGTCTCCCACTCGCACCGACGCACCAGGCGCCGGTTCGACCCCAACATCCAGAACCGGCGCTACTGGCTGCCCAGCGAGGGACGCTACGTGAGACTGCGTCTGAGCACCAAGGGCATGCGGGTGATCGACGCGCGCGGTATCGAACGCGTGGTCGCCGACCTCCGCGCCCGGGGGGTGCGGATCTGATGGCCAAGAAGAGCAAGATCGCCCGCAACGAACAGCGCAGGGCGATCGTGGCGCGCTATGCCGAACGCCGAGCCGAGCTCCGGCGCCTGGTCAAGAGCCCGCACACGAGTGAGACCGAACGGGCGGCGGCCGCCGCCGAGCTGCGCCGCCAGCCACGGGACGCCAGCGCGACCCGGGTCCGCAACCGCGACGCGATCGACGGACGCCCCCGCGCGTACCTGAGGAAGTTCGGGGTGTCGCGGATCAGGTTCCGGGAGATGGCCCACCGCGGCGAACTCCCCGGAGTCACCCCGTCCAGCTGGTAGACACCGGCGTTGACCGGGGCCGTCCGAACGCGATCCGGACGGCCCCAGGGTGCCCGGAGCGGCCCTCCCCCGTCGGCCGTTCCTCCCTCCGGGCACCCGCCACCCGCTTTCCGGTGGGGCACGCGGCGCCGCACGGGGCGCACCGCACACCACAACGTCCGTCCGCTCTCGCGGACCACGACCCTGAGAGGGAACCCATGGCACGCGACGACATCCGACCCGTCATCAAGCTCCGGTCGACGGCGGGCACCGGCACGACCTACGTGACCCGCAAGAACCGCCGCAACACCCCGGACCGCCTGGTCCTGCGCAAGTACGACCCCAAGCTCCGCCGTCACGTCGAGTTCCGCGAGGAACGCTGACCGACCCCGCGTCCAACGGAGGACCCATGCAGAAGGACATCCACCCCCGGTACGAGCCCGTCGTCTTCCGCGACAGGGCGGCCGGTTTCGCCATCCTCACCCGATCCACCCGTGGCAGCGACGCGACCGTCGCGTGGGAGGACGGCAACACCTACCCGGTCATCGACGTCGAGATCTCCAGCGCCAGCCACCCCTTCTACACGGGCACGGCCCGTGTGGTGGACACGGCGGGCCGGGTGGAACGCTTCCAACGCCGCTACCGGCGCGGATAGACGCTCCGCGGCCCGGGGCGGAGCCGCGGTCGACGCGGACCGCCCCGCCCCGACCCGGCCCTCCCAGCGACCCAGACCCCGAACCCGGACACCGAACCCAACCGAGAGGAGCCCCTCCCATGGCGGTCCCCAAGCGCAGGAAGTCGCGGTCCAACACCCGAACGCGCCGATCCCAGTGGAAGGCCGCGCCCCCCGAACTCGTGACCCTCCACCTCCGGGGCCGCGAGTACCGCGTCCCCCGAGGACTCGTCGCCGCCTACCGGCGCGGGCTCGTTCCGCCTCCCGACTGAGTCCGCCTCCATCAGGGCCACGGGTCCGCCCACCCCCGGGCCCGAGGCGGGTGGGGCTGCCCGAGGCGGAGCCCCACCCGCGCACCACATACGAGCCCCCGGCTCCCCGGTCCGGCGAAACGCGGATCTCCCGGCCCCCGCAGCGGGACGTCGCGCCGTCCGGCACCGCACGCCGATGGTCGTGACCACCGGATAGCTTGACGGGACATCGATTCCCAACGTGAGAGCCCCCCATGCACATCAACATCCCCGGACGCCCCGAGGACCTGCCCCCGTTCCCTGTCCTCTGGGCCCGTGCCGCCACCTTGGCCGCACTCGAGGCCGGTGGCTGCAAGAACCAGCACGCTTACGCCGACTCGGTCGTGCACCACGACGACGCGGGCGGCAACGAGTGGAGACTGACGCGCGTCCAGGGCGGTCGCGGTGTACTCGTGGGCATCGACCACGAGTGCGGACCACCCTTTGACGAGAGCACCAACCTCTACGACGGCCCCGACTGGTTGCCCTGGACATGGCTCGCCGAGCTCGAAGACCGACGAGAGCAGGGACTCGCGTACTGGTGGGACGGGGAGTCCTGGGACCGTGTCGACTACTCCGACGACGCCGAGAACGACGGTCTGGACCTCCTCTTGACCCATGTGTCCACGGCGCGGGAGACCGTCACCAAGGTTCTGGACTTCCTCGACCTGGACCCCTCCTTGGACGAGGGAAAGGAGGAGTTGGTCCTGATCCACCGAGTGCTGGAACTGGCGGAGAAGGGCACGGGCGGCGAGGAGGAGTGGCAGCGGGCGCTCGACGCGGTCCTGGGCGCAGCACGCCGGACTCCGCCCTACGAGGACTCTCCGGAGTCCGATTTCGACGTGGCCGCCGCTCTGGCCGTGGCACGGTCGACCGGCCTGGTCCGGGGCTCCCGCCCCGAGACCAAGGAAGCGGGGAACGGCCGCCCGAAGGACTGGGACCGACTCGCGGGCTAGTCCCGCGCCCCACGGACGAACGACCACGAAGAGCCCTGCCCCTGGGGCCACCCCGGGGGGGCAGGGCTCGATCCGTCTGGGGTGGGGCGACCGACCCGTGTGAACCGTCCCCGCCCCGGCCGCCCCCTCCCTCCCCGCACCCGCACTCCTGACCCGCGAACCCACGCCCCGAGAACTGCCGGGAACCCCGCGCCTCCCCTGGACGACTCCCCTTGCAGAAGCTCGTCGCGTCGCACGTCCAGGAGGTTCCATGCGGGGCATCCCGCCCGCGCTCTGCGCGACCGCCGCCGTCCTGCTGCTCTCACCAGCACCGGCGCTCGCCCACGACACCCTGATCGCCACGACCCCCGAAGCCGACCAGCGTCTGGGAGCAGCGCCGCGTGAGGTCGTCCTGACCTTCAGCGGAGAGGTCATGGACGTCTCCACCGCCGTGGTCGTCCTCGACTCGCGGGCCGAACCGGTGGACACCACCGCGCCCCTGGTCGAGGGAGCCGACGTCCGTGTCGAACCGCTCGACGAACTGGCGGACGGCGGGTACGCGGTGCGTTGGCGTGTCGTCTCCGGCGACGGCCACCCCGTCAGCGGAGCCTTCGACTTCCACGTGGGGGAGGGCGGCCCCCCGCCGCCGCCCCTGGACGCGGTACCGGCGCAGGCCTCCGGTGAGGAGAGCGCGCCCGGTGACGCGGGGGTTTCGACACCCGCCGGCCGGCCTCCACGCGGTGCGGTCCTCGCGCTG
This sequence comes from Nocardiopsis sp. NPDC007018, assembly GCF_040635075.1. Taxonomy (NCBI): domain Bacteria; kingdom Bacillati; phylum Actinomycetota; class Actinomycetes; order Streptosporangiales; family Nocardiopsidaceae; genus Nocardiopsis; species Nocardiopsis sp. NPDC007018. The sequence goes on along the minus strand of NZ_JBEYHA010000011.1, from coordinate 81,034 downwards.
GTCGGAGCCCTGGCCGGACTCGCCCTGTACGCGATCGCTCTGCGAGTGCGACGCGCCGGTACCCGCCAGCGTCGATCGGCGACGCGGACCACCCCTGTCGAAACGGAGACACGATGACCATCCCGACCCGCCGCCCCCTCCCGCTCACGACCGCGATCGGAGCCGCGCTGCTCCTCGGCGCGTGTTCCTCACCCGCCCCGTCGGAGGAGTCGACCACCGCCCGGGCGGAGTCCGCGCACCAGGCCCAGGCGGTCACCGTCACCGACCCCTGGGTCAAGGCCGCGAGCACCGACGACGGCATGACCGCCGCGTTCGGCCTCCTGACCAACGACGGCGACCGGGACGCGGTCGTCGTCGCCGCCCGCGCCGATGAGGTCTCCGGATCGGTCGAGCTCCACGAGGTCATCAGCGGGGACGACGGCAACACGCTCATGCGGGAGAAGGACGGCGGCTTCTCGGTGGGCGCCGGAGCCGACCACGAGCTCTCCCCCGGCGCCGACCACATCATGATCATGGGTCTGACCGAGGACCTGGAACCCGGGACCGAGGTCACGGTCGTCCTGGAGTTCGAGGACGGCTCCACCCACGAGTTCACCGCGCCGGTGAAGGACTTCGAGGGCGCCAACGAGAACTACGACGGCGGCCACGAGGGACACGGCGACGACGACGGGGGCGAGGAGCACTGATGACCCAGCCCACCGGGGACGGTCCCCGACCCTCACGCAGACGCGTCCTGCTGGGCGGTGCGGCGGCCGCCGGTGCCGGGGCGGTGGCCCTGAGCGGCGGCGACGCACTGGTCCGCTCCCTGCGCTCCACCGGCGAGACCCCCACCGGGGCCGAACCGCACGGTGAGCGCGTCCACCCCTTCCACGGCGGGCAGCAGGCGGGGGTGGCGACCCCGCCCCAGGCCCACGCCCGGTTCGTGGGCGTCGACCTGCGCGAGGACGTCGACGCCGACGGTGTGCGTCGGCTGCTCACCCTGTTGTCCGACGACGCGTCCCGGCTCACCCAGGGCAGGCACGCGCTGGCCGACACCGAACCCGAACTCGCGGGCGCCCCCGCCGCGTTGACCGTCACCCTGGGGTTCGGCCCGGGGCTGGTCGAGCGGATCGATCCGCGGTCGGTCCCCTCGTGGCTCGGGCCGTTGCCGCCCTTCGCGACCGACCGTTTGGAGGATCGCTGGTCCCACGGCGACCTCCTGCTCCAGGTGTGCTGCGACGACCCGATCACCCTGTCCCACGCGGTGCGGATGCTCCTCAAGGACACCCGCGCGTTCGGCACGGTGCGTTGGTCGCAGGAGGGTTTCCGGCGCTCCTACGGAGCGGAGCCGGAGGGCACGACCATGCGCAACCTCATGGGTCAGGTCGACGGCACCGTCAACCCCGCGCCCTCTGACGACGACTTCGGCCCGCTGGTCTGGTGCGGGGACGAGGCTCCCGGGTGGCTCCGCGGCGGCACCGCCCTGGTTCTGCGCCGAATCTCCATGGACCTGGACGAGTGGGACCGCCTGGACCGGCCCGGACGCGAGGACTCCGTGGGCCGCCGTCTCGGTGACGGGGCGCCGCTCACCGGCGGGAACGAGCACGACGAGCCGGACCTGGACGCCGTGACACCGCTGGGGTTCCCGGTGATCGCCGAGTACGCCCACGTCCGTCGGGCCCGCTCGGAGGACCCCGACGAGAGGATCTTCCGCCGCGCCTACAACTACGAGTCGGACGCCGAAGGAGACGCCGGGCTGCTGTTCGCCTGCTACCAGCGCGATCCGGAGCGGCAGTTCGTCCCGATCCAGCGCCGTCTGGACGAGCTCGACCTGCTCAACGAGTGGATCACCCACGTCGGCTCGGCGGTGTTCGCGGTACCGCCGGGCTGCGGGGAGGGCGGGTTCGTCGGTCAGTCCCTGTTCGACGACCACTTCTAGGGCTGGGCCGTTCGCCGGTTCTCCGAGCGGAGCGCGCGGGGCACCGGGGCCGTGCGCCCGCTCGGAGGCCGCCCCGGTGCGGTCGCCGCCCAAGCTCGGTACCACGGAACTCCGGGGCACGGCCCGGGCGGCCTCGTCCGTGTGGGGGCGGGCCGACCTGGCGGCCGGAATCCGGCCGGGTACGCTGCTGGTCGGGGAGGCGAGCGGGTCGTACCGCACGGACCCCGAATCCGACACCATCTCGCGGCGTGCGCCCGCGATCCCGACGATCAGTGAGGCGAACGGCCATGGACAAGCCGCAGGGGAAGGACTCGTTCTCGTTGCTGTACAGGACGGGCTTCCGTATCAACTACGCGCTCCTCCAGGTCATGGGCCCGGCGGCCCTGAGCCCGGAGTCCGACCCCCGTCTCCGCGCGAAGAGGGAGTACGAGCGTCGGCGCGCGCTCCACCGTGAGTGGAAGGCACGGCGCCGCTCCGCCTAGGGCCTGGTTTCCGGGGCATTCCGCCCGCGCGTCGGCCGAGGACGGCCGCAAGGGGCAGAACCCCCATGGCGGCTCGGCGACGCCAGAGTTCGGTGACCGAGGGTCCACACACGGCTCACCCGGGCGCCACTGTCCAGGCGTCTCCGGCTTACATAGCGTTCTCTACAATCTCCGGAACCGCTGGGGAACCGGAGTCGAGCGAAAGGAAGCACCCCATGAGGAGAGCCGCCTACCGCATCGCCGCCAAGCTGGGCATCATCGACGGTGCCCGCCTGACCCGGCCCTACCTCTACTACTAAGGGCGTCGGTATTTCATCGCGCTTCGGGCCCGTACACCCCTGCCGGGGGTACGGGCCCCCTCCCGGAACGGACCTCACGCGGTGACGGCCACGCACCCGGCCCCGCCCGGCCCCCACGGCGGACGCGGCACCTCCAACGTGGCGGACTTCGCACTCGACCCTCTCGCCTTCCTCACCCGGGCGGCCCGCGAGTACGGCGACGTCGTCTCCCTCACCCCGACCAACGTGCTCCTGGCCCACCCCGACGACGTCCACCGGGTTCTGACGGACCGGGGCGGGAACGTCGTCAAGGTCAGCGAGGCGGTACGGCGCGGGCCCACCGGATTCCCTCTCGCCATGATGAACAGCGAGGGCGCGGACTGGGAACGCAAGCGCGCCCGACTCCGGCCGGCCTTCCGCAGCGACCGTCTGGGACACCTGGAACGCGCGGCCCGGGAGGGGGTCGCCCGTACCGTGGACGCCTGGACCGACGGGCAGGTCGTCGACGTGCACCGAGAGATGTCGCTGCTGGCCATGCGGATCGGTGCCGAGCACATCGCCGGACGCGAACTCGGAGAACGGGGGGAGGACCTGGCCGCCGCCGTGGCCGCGATCATGCGGCTGACCTCCCAGCCGCGCCTGCCGGCCTGGGTACCGACGCGCGTGAACCGGAACCTCCGCCGGTCCCTGCGGACGCTCGACGCGGCCCTGGCGGCGCTGATCCGCGAGCACCGGCCCAAGGGCGGGGATACGGCGCTTGACCGGTTGCTGTCCGACGACCCCCCGTTCGAAGAGGTCAGAGACGAGCTCGCCACCCTGCTGATGTCGGGCTACGAGACCACGGCCGATGCCCTCACTTGGCTCTTCTTCGCCCTGGGCGAACACGGCTCGGCCGACGGGCGGATGGCGGACGACGGCTACGCCCTCGCGGCGGCCAAGGAGTCCCTGCGCCTGTACCCGCCTGCCTGGGTCATCAGCCGCGAGACCGTGCGCCCCTTCGAGGCGGGCGGGTACGTACTTCCACCCAGGACGGTCCTGGGGCTCAGCCAGTGGGTCACCCACCGCGACGTGCGATGGTTCCCGGACCCGGAGGAGTTCCGTCCCGAACGTTGGTTCGGTCGTGGTCCGGCCCACCGCAACGCCTACTTCCCGTTCGGGGCGGGGCCGAGGGGGTGTGTGGGGGCGTCGATGGCCCTGCGCGAGACGGAGGTCATCGCCAGGGAGCTGCGTGCGCGCGTACGGCTGGAGCTCGTCGATCCGCGGGCCGTCCGGCCGCACCCGGCGCTGGCCCTCCAGCCCCGGGGTGTGCGAGCGATCGTGCGCAGGGAACGCCAGGTATGAGCCTCCCGGTGGAGCGCGCGCACGTCCGGGGACGGGGCCCGGTTCAGGGCCGGACGGCGCTGACCACGATGAAGGGGACAGCGGCGAAGAGTCTCCCCGTCCTGGCCCGTTCGCGCTGGTCCCCGACCCACGACGCGGCCTGCCGGTCGGTGATCGCGCCCGCCTGCTCCGCCGCCTCGGCCATGGCCGTGAGCATCGGCAGGACCTCCGCGTCCGTGAACGCGAGCACGCTCCCCTCCACCGCGACGCGGGTGAACCCCGCGTCGAGCAGTAGCGCCCGCTGCCGTCGGGGCGCGCGGGGGTCGGGCATCCGGTCCGCGTAGGACCGGAGAACGGCTCGGGTGACCTCCGGTTCGTCCGCGTCCACCATGTAGGCGTCCCAGTCCTGGCCGGTGAGGACGACGCGGCCGCCGGGCGCCAGGACCCGGCGCGCCTCCACCAGCGCGCGGGCGGGGTCGTGCAGTGAGTGGTAGACCTTCTCCGCCCGATAGCCCTGGGCACTGGCGTCCGCGAGAGGAAGGGCGTAGGCGTCGCCCGATCGGTAGTCCGCCCCGGGGTGGCGTGCCCGCGCGACGTCGAGCATCCGCTGGTCGAGGTCGACGCCCACGGCGCGCACGCCCTCAGCGGCGAGCTCGGCCACGGCCAGGCCACCGCCACAGCCGACGTCGACGACCGTGTCGCCGGGGTCGCAGCGCAACAGGGCTCGCACCCGCGCGCGGAGTCCGCGAGCGAAGGGGCCGCGGTCGAAGTGGTCCAGCCGTGCGAGGAGGTGGTCCGTGTCAGTGGTCCGGGGGGTCTGCATAGGGGATTCCTGCCCTCCGCACCGGGGGTTCAACACCGGTCGTCTTCGGCCCGCTCCCCGCTTTCGTGCACGGGCCTGGCGCGAGGCGCTTTCGCTCCGTCCCGACGGGCGCGCGGGAGACGGCTCCGGGGCCACATGCGGCCAGATCTCCGGGAGGCGGATGCGCTCCGTGGGCGCTAGGCTTCGCCAAGGAGATCCGGCCCCGTGGAGACCACCGCTCCGGGGCCCGGCGCACGCCCGTGGCGAGACTCCTCGCCGAGCGGTCTCCGGCACCCCTTCCCCCTTCGCAGAGGCAAAAATGCACCCTCCCTTCTCCCCGCCGAGTCCGATCACCGACCTGGGACGGCCGCCCGGACCGGTGCGCGGACTGGCCGTGACCCTCTGGATCGCCGTCGGTCTCTCCTCGCTCCTGGTCGCCTTCTCCATGTTCGTGGCGGCGATGGTCGGGGGCTCCCCCGCCTACGCGTTCGGCTACACCCTCCCCCGCGCTCTCCCCGGCCTGCTCCTGGCCGTGGCCGCCACCCCCATGACACGCGGGCGCCCGTGGGCGCGCATGATGGTCAAGGTGCTGCTCATCGTCCAGATCGTCTTCCAGTCGTTGATGTTCCTGGGCGGGAACAGTCTCATGGCGCTGCTCCTCATCCCGCTGGCGATCACCGGCTTGGTCCTCCTGCACCGGCCGATGTCCGTCTGGTTCTTCACGGTCCACAGGCAGATCGCCAGAGGGGAGTACGCGGGGCAGCCGTACGCCGCCCACCACCCCCAGACGGGCTACGGACACCAGGATTACCAGGGACATTACGGACATCAGGGATACCACCCTCACCAGCAGTCCCCGCAGCATCCGCCGCAGTCCCACGGGCAACAGCAGCAGGACGGTTCCTGGGGCCAGGGGCCGCACCCTCGGTAGTCGCCCGCCGCGCTCCGCGTGGTGACGCCACCCCGGGCGCAGGTCCGCCCGGGGTGCTGTGCGAGTCTGGTGCGCCGACGCGGACGAACGGGAGTGGACCATGGGTGACCTGATGAGAGCCGGTGTGTGGGGCGTGCTGGCCACGCCGTTCCGGGGCGGGGCCCTGGAGGTCGACACGGCGGGCATCAGGCGGTTGGTCGAGCACGCCGAGGGTGCCGGGGTCACCGGGTTCACCGTGCTGGGGGTGTTCGGCGAGGCCGCGCAGCTCAGCCGGCAGGAGCGCCGACTGGTCCTGGAAACCGTCCTGGCCGCCACCGACCTGCCGTTGGTCGTGGGCTGCACGGGGCTGGGCACCGCACCGACCATCGAGGAGGCGGCGCTGGCCGTCGAACTGGTCGGCGACCGGCTCGCGGGCGCCATGGTCCAGGTCAACAGCGCCGACCCGGAGGTGCTCGGAGCCCACCTGAACGCCGTGCACGAGGCCACCGGCGCCGATCTGGTGGTCCAGGACTACCCCGTCGTGAGCGGTGTCCGGATCTCCTCCGCGGTGCTCGGCGACCTCGTGGCGCGGACGCCCTTCGTCAGCGCGGTCAAGGCCGAGGCGCCGCCGACCCCCGCCGCCGTCGCGGAGCTGACGGCCCGGTGCGACGTGCCCGTCTTCGGCGGGCTCGGCGGGATCAACCTCCTCGACGAACTCGCCTGCGGGGCGGCGGGCGCGATGACGGGTTTCTCCTACCCCGAGGCCCTGGTGGCGTGTGTCGGGGCCTGGGACCCCGCCGACCCGGGCCGCAGTCGCGCCGCTCTGCTGGAGTACCTGCCTCTCATCACCTTCGAACAGCAGGTGGGGATCGCCCTGGCCATCCGTAAGGAGTGCCTGCGCCAGCGCGGCCTGATCGACGAGTCGGGCGTGCGCGCCCCGGCCCGGAGCCTGCCCGAGTCGCTGCGTCCGCTGTTGACCAGCCACATCGCCCGCGCCCAGGCGCTCTAGTCACACGCCCAGGGTGCCGTTCGCCCGCTTCACCGAGGCGTACCGCAGGGCCTCCTCCAGCTCGGCGACGGCCAGCCGGGTCCGCTCCACCACGGACGGATCGGCGTAGCGTCCCGTCGCGTCCACCCGGGACCCGGCGCGGGAGACCACGACGCAGTCCACGAGCACCGCGCCCAGCAACGTGAGCGTGGGCATCAACGGTGTGTGGGCGCGCATCCCGCCCGCCTGCCCGGGGGAGGCGCTCATCAGTAGTGTCGGCCTCCCGACGAGCCCTCCGGAGCCCACCAGCCAGTCGATGGCGTTCTTGGTGACCCCGGCGGGCCCGTGGGCGTACTCCGGGGTCGCGATCACCACTCCCTCGGCCCGCTCCGCCAGGGCCCGGAACTCCCGCACCGGCTCCGACCAGGCGTCCTCGTCGTTCTCCAGGTCGGGGTTGAACAGCGGGAGCCGCCCCGCCAGCTCCGCGCCGACCACGGTGGTCCGCTCCCCCACCCTTTCGACCAGCTCCAGCAGGGCCGCGTTGAACGAGCCCCTCCGCAAGCTGCCGCAGATACCCAGTACGACGTGGTCTGCCACGTGTCCGCCCTCCGGGACGCTCCCTCGGGGCACGTCCGGCCGGTCGTGCCCTCGGAAGGCGAGTCTGCCAGCCCCGCCGGGGCATCGGCGGGGCTACCGGTTCTGGGTCAGGTTCCGGACCGGCCCGGCGAGCTCGGACTCGAAGAACGCGAAGAAGCCCTCCGGGTCGGGTCCCGCGTTGATCAGCGCCAGGTGGTCGAAGCCCGCCTCGGCGAACCGCCGCACGACGTCGAGGTGGCGCTCGGGGTCGGGTCCGTAACCGAAGACGTCCGCCATGTCGTCCGTTCTGACCAGGGCGGTGGCGGCCTCGAAGTTGACGGGGTTGGGCAGCTCGGACTGGACCTTCCAGCCGGTGAGCCCGAACCGGAAGAGTTCCCGCGCGGACTCCAGCGCCGTGCGGTCGTCGGCGGCCCAGGCCAGGGGGACCTCCCCGTAGCAGGGGCCGTTCCCACCGCGCTCCCGGTAGGTGCCGGTGAGCGAGGGGTCCGGGTCGGTGGCGAAGAGCCCGTCACCGATCTCCGAGGCCAGCTCGGCGGCCCGCGCACCGCCCGCGGCCACCACCACCGGCGGCGGACGCTCGGGCAGGTCGAAGACGCGCGCGTCCTCCAGAACCAGGTGCTCTCCCCGGTAGGAGTGGTAGCCGCCCGACCACAGCAGCCGCATGATCTCCACGGCTTCGACCAGCATCTCGTGGCGCACCCCCACGTCGGGCCACCCCCGGCCGACCACGTGTTCGTTGAGGCGCTCCCCCGCGCCGACGCCCAGCGTGAACCGGCCGTCAGAGAGCAGGGCGGTGGTCGCGGCGGCCTGGGCGACGATGGCCGGGTGGACGCGCAGGAACGGGCAGGTCACCCCGGTGGCGATCTCGATGCGCCCGGTGCGTTCGGCGATCGCCGCCAGCATCGACCACACGAACCCCGAGTGGCCGTGGCCGAACAGCCACGGGTGGAAGTGGTCGCTGATCTCCACGAAGTCGAACCCGGCCCGTTCGGCGCGTACCGCCTGCTCCACGATCTCGCGGGGCCCGTAGCCCTCCGCGAAGAGCTTGTAGCCGATCCGCATGCGCGCCTCCCCGCTGTCGTGACCGGGTCGTACCGGCCCTGGTCTCCACTCGTGGCCCTCACCTGTCCGGCCTCCACGGAAACCCCGCCGACCGGAAATTCGCCGTGCCCTGAACGGATGCCCGAGCAAAGGATGGCGCTCGGCGACGCCGGGCACGTGTGCGCGACCGGCCCGCTGGGCAGGGCGGACGGAGAACGTCCACGGAAGGGGAGGACCCGTGAACGAGAGAACGCCGCCCGCGCAGAGTCAGCCGCACCCGGGCCGTACCGAGCCGATGGAGCCCCGGCCCAGGGACGAGATGCGCGACTACGAGGGAAGGGGCTTGCTCAGGGGACGCCGGGCCCTGGTCACCGGGGGCGACTCCGGGATCGGCCGGGCCGTGACGGTGGCCTTCGCCAAGGAGGGCGCCGACGTCGTCTTCGGTTACCTGAGCGAGGACGCCGAGGCGCAGCACACCGCCGACCTGGTCCAGGCACAGGGGCGCCGTGCGGTGGGTGTGCGGGGCGACCTCGCCGACGAGGCGCAATGCCAACACCTGGTGCGGCGGGCCGTGGAGGAGCTCGGCGGCATCGACGTCCTCGTGGAACACGCCGCCACCCAGACACCGGTGGACGACTTCACCGACCTGACCACCGAGCAGCTGCGCCGCACCTTCGACGTGAACGTGATGGGGGTGTTCTGGACCCTGCGTGAGGCGCTTCCGCACATGTCCGACGGCGGGTCCGTCATCGTCACGGGGTCGATCAACGGGCTGCGGGGCAACACCTCGCTGATCGACTACGCGTCGAGCAAGTCGGCGGTCATGAACCTGTCGCTGTCGCTGTCGCAGGCGCTCATGGACCGCGGCATCAGAGTGAACTGCGTGGCACCGGGGCCGGTCTGGACTCCGCTGATCCCGGCCACCCTCGGGGAGAGGGGCAGTGAGGGCTTCGGCCAGCAGGCCCCGATGGGGCGGGCCGCCGACCCCGACGAAATCGCGCCCTCCTACGTGTTCTTCGCCAGTGAGCGGCTCTCGTCCTACTACACCGGCGAGACCCTCACCCCGACCGGAGGAGAGATCCAGGGCAGCTGACGTTGGTCGAGGAACGGGCCCGGGGCGGCGCCCCGGGCCCGAGGGGGGTCGCATGAGCGTGTGGAGATGGCTGCGGTCGTGGCCGGTGCTGAGACAGGCCACCGGAGAGGACCGGTGGGGGCTGGGCTCGGCAGCGAGGTCCGAGCGCACGGAGGGGCTCCGTCCGCGCACGGCGCTGGCCGACCGGGTGGTCAAGTCGGTCTGCCCGTACTGCGCGGTGGGCTGCGGGCAGAACGTGTACGTGCGCGACGAGCGGGTCGTGCAGATCGAGGGGGACCCGGACTCCCCCGTGAGCCGGGGTCGTCTGTGTCCCAAGGGGTCGGCGAGCCTCCAGCTCACCACCGGGCCGTCTCGTCGGGACCGGGTGCTGTACCGGCCGCCGTACGGCGCCGACTGGGAGGAGCTGGACCTGGACACGGCCCTGCGCATGGTGGCCGACCGGGTCGTGGACACCCGGGAGGACACCTGGGAGGAGGAGTCCGAGGGGCGCAGGGTGGCGCGCACGCTCGGCATCGCGAGCCTGGGCGGGGCGACCCTCGACAACGAGGAGAACTACCTGATCAAGAAACTCCTCACCGCGCTGGGGGTGATCCAGGTGGAGAACCAGGCACGGGTGTGCCACAGCTCGACGGTGGCGGGCCTGGGAACCTCCTTCGGCCGGGGCGGGGCCACCATGTTCCTCCAGGACCTCCAGAACTCCGACTGCATCGTGATCGAGGGGTCCAACTTCGCGGAGGCGCACCCGGTGGGGTTCCAGTGGGTGATGGAGGCCAAGGCGCGCGGTGCCGTGGTGATCCACGTGGACCCCCGGTTCAGCCGGACCAGCGCCCTGGCCGACCTGCACGTGCCGATCCGGGCGGGCACCGACATCGCCTTCCTGGGCGCGGTCATCAACCACGTGCTCTCGGAGGACAAGTACTTCCACGAGTACGTGCTGGAGTACACCAACGCGGCGACCATCGTCGGTGAGGAGTTCCAGGACACCGAGGACCTGGACGGGGTGTTCTCCGGGTTCTCCGAGCGGGACCGCACCTACGACGTCTCCACCTGGACCTACGAGGGGGCGACGGTGGCGGCCGCGGCGGGTGACCGCCAGCAGCTGCCCCGGACCCGTGAAGGGGTCACCGGGGACACCACCCGGTCGGGTCGGCCGGAACAGCAGGGTTCGGGCGGCGCGGTGATCCGCGAGCGCCCGGAGGAGGACCGCACGCTCACGCACCCCCGCTGCGTGTTCCAGGTCCTCAAACGGCACTACGCCCGGTACACGCCGGAGCTGGTGGAGCAGGTGTGCGGTGTCCCGAGGGACGTGTTCCTGCGGGTGTGCGACCACCTCACCGAGAACTCGGGCCCGGACCGCACGAGCGCGTTCTGCTACGCGGTCGGCTGGACCCAGCACACCGTGGGGTCGCAGTACATCCGCACGGCGTCGATCCTCCAGCTGCTGCTGGGCAACGTCGGGCGGCCGGGCGGGGGCATCCAGGCCCTGCGGGGGCACGCCAGCATCCAGGGGTCGAGTGACGTCCCGACCCTGTTCGACCTGCTCCCGGGCTACCTGCCGATGCCGCACGCCCACGAGGAGCAGGACCTGGAGGGGTACGTGCTGGCGGCCGGGTACCCGCGCAAGGGGTTCTGGTCGGACATGCGCTCCTACACGGTCAGCCTGCTCAAGGCGTGGTTCGGCGAGCACGCCACCGCCGACAACGACTTCCGCTTCGGGCACCTGCCCCGGTTGACCGGGTCGCACAGCACCTACGACACGGTCATGGCGCAGATGGAGGGGGTGTGCAAGGGGTACTTCCTCATGGGGGAGAACCCCGCCGTGGGGTCGGCCAACAGTCGTGCGCAGCGGTTCGGCATGGCCGCCCTGGACTGGCTGGTGGTGCGCGACTTCTCGCTGATCGAGAGCGCCACCTGGTGGAAGGACGGCCCGGAGATCGAGTCCGGAGAGATGCGGACCGAGGACATCGGCACGGAGGTGTTCTTCTTCCCAGCTGCGGCGCACACGGAGAAGTCGGGCACGTTCACCAACACGAACCGCACCCTCCAGTGGCACGACCGCGCGGTGGAGCCCTCCGGCGACCAGCGCAGCGACCTGTGGTTCATGTACCACCTGGGGCGGCTGGTCCGGGAACGGCTGGCGGATTCGCGGGACCCCAAGGACCGACCGGTCCAGGAGCTCACCTGGGACTACCCGTTGGAGCCGGACGGCGAGCCCAGTGCCGAGGCGGTGCTGCGCGAGATCAACGGGCACGACGACCAGGGGCGACCGCTGTCGGGCTACACACGGCTGCGGGACGACGGTTCCACCTCGTGCGGGTGCTGGATCTACTGCGGTGTGTTCGCGGACGGGGTCAACCAGGCGGCGCGCAAGAAACCGGGCCGGGAGCAGGACTGGATCGCCGCCGAGTGGGCGTGGTCGTGGCCGGACAACCGCCGCGTGCTGTACAACCGGGCCTCGGCCGACCCCGAGGGGCGGCCGTGGAGCGAGCGCAAGGCGCTGGTGTGGTGGGACGAGGAGGAGGGTCGGTGGACCGGGTACGACGTCGCCGACTTCGAGGCCGACAAGGCCCCCGGCTACCGGCCCCCGGAAGAGGCGACCGGGGTCGCGGCCCTGAGCGGCGTGGACCCGTTCATCATGCAGGCGGACGGCAAGGGCTGGCTGTACGCTCCGGCCGGTCTGCACGACGGTCCGATGCCCACGCACTACGAGCCGCAGGACACCCCGTTCACCAACCCGCTGTACGGGCACCAGCGCAACCCGACCCGGCTGTTGTTCCAGCACGAGCTGAACCGCTACCACCCGGCGCCGGGCTCCCCCGGCTCCGAGGTGTTCCCGTACGTGGTGACGACCTACCGGCTGACGGAGCACTTCACGGCGGGCGGGATGAGCCGGTGGACGCCCTACCTGTCCGAGCTGCAACCGGAGTTCTTCTGCGAGGTCGGTCCGGAGCTGGCGGCCGAGCGCGGCCTGGAGCACGGCGGCTGGGCGACCGTGGTCACGGCGCGCAACGCCATCGAGGCCCGTGTGCTGGTCACGGACCGGATGCGGCCGCTGCGAGTCCAGGGGAGGCCGGTCCACCAGATCGGCATGCCCTATCACTGGGGGCCCAACGGGTACTCGACGGGCGACTCGGCCAACGAGCTGATGTCGCTGGCCCTGGACCCCAACGTGCACATCCAGGAGGTGAAGGCGCTGACCGCCGACATCCGGGCGGGGCGGCGTCCCCGGGGGCCCGACCGGGTGGCACTGGTGCAGGAGTACCGGCGCCGGGCCGGAGTCACCGAGCGGACCGGAACGGAGGACTGATGAACGACGACCCGCGGCCCTCTCGCAAGGGGTTCTTCACCGACACCAGTGTGTGCATCGGCTGCAAGGCCTGTGAGGTGGCGTGCAAGGAGTGGAACTCGGTACCGGAGGACGGGCTGGACTTCCTGGCCTCGTCCTTCGACAACAGCGGCCGGTTGAGCGCCGACACCTGGCGCCACGTGGCCTTCGTCGAACAGCGGCTGCCGCTCGGGCACCAGGAGCCGGGCGTGGGCCGACCGGAGGGCGCCGCCGGGGGCACGGCGGCCGCGACGGGGGCCGGGACGGGGGCCGGGACGGTCGACCTCGGCATGCCGTCGTTCGATCTGCCCGGCCAGCGCGCGGGTGACGACGACGGCACCCAGGGGCGCGGCGACTTCCGCTGGCTGATGTCGTCCGACGTGTGCAAGCACTGCACGAGCGCGGCGTGCCTGGACGTGTGCCCGACGGGCGCGCTCTTTCGCACCGAGTTCGACACGGTGGTGGTGCAGGAGGACATCTGCAACGGCTGCGGCTACTGCGTCTCGGCCTGCCCGTACGGGGTGATCGACCGCAGGGAGGTCGACGGCCGGGCCTGGAAGTGCACCCTGTGCTACGACCGGATCGGGGAAGGGCTCGAACCCGCCTGCGCCAAGGCGTGCCCCACCGACTCCATCCAGTTCGGCGACCTCGACGAGCTGCGCGAACGGGCCCAACGGAGGGTGGAGGACCTCCACGAGGCCGGGGTGTCCTCCGCACGGCTGTACGGGGAGGACCCGGACGACGGCGTAGACGGCGCGGGCGCCTTCTTCTTGTTGCTGGACGAACCCGAGGTGTACGGTCTGCCACCCGACCCGGTCGTGACCACCCGCGACCTGCCCTCGATGTGGCGCCACGCCGGTGCGGCCGCGATGGTGCTGCTCGCGGGCGGCCTGGCCGCGTTCGCGGGGAGGCGGTCATGAGCAACCCCGAACACACGGGTGAGGGCGCCCGCGATCACGGACGCGACGCGGTGACCGGCGCGGCCGGCGTGGTGTCCGACGGACAGCGCGAGGAGACGGGGAGGCGCGGCGGCGCGGGACGGTCGGGGCGCCGGGGCCGCGGGAGCGGGCGGCGCGGGGGCGAGCCCACCCGGGTGCCCGACGCCGACTTCCGCTCCTACCACGGCAGACCGGTGCTCAACCCGGTGGTGTGGGAGGCCCGTGACATCGGGGGCTACCTGTTCCTCGGCGGGCTCGCCGGGGCCTCGTCCGTGCTCGCGGCGGGGGCCGAGGCCACCGGACGCGCCGAGGCGGCGCGCCCGCTCAAGTACACGGCGTTGGCGGCGATCTCCGGTTCTCTGGTGGCGCTGGTGCACGACCTCGGGCGGCCCGAGCGCTTCCTCAACATGCTGCGGGTGTTCAAGCCGACCTCACCGATGAGTATGGGGTCCTGGCTCCTCATGGGCTACGGGCCGCTGGCGGGAACGGCCGCGGTGACCGCCGCCACGGGGTGGTTTCCGCGGCTGGGGACGGCCGCCACCCTGGGGGCGGGGCTGGTCGGCCCGCTGGTCGCCACCTACACGGCGCCGCTGATCTGCGACACCGCCGTACCCTCCTGGCACGAGGGGTACCGGGAGATGCCGTACGTGTTCGCCTCCTCCGCCGTCGCGGCCGCCGGGGGCGTGGGGCTGGCCACCGCACCCCCGGAGCGGAGCGGGCCGTTCCGCCGGGCGGCGGTGGGCGGCGCGCTGGCCGAGCTCGCGGTGTCCACCCTCATGGAGAGGCGTATGGGGCTCGCGGGGGAACCCTACGGGCGGGGCCGGGCCGGGGTGCTCACCCGGAGCGCGAAGGCCCTGACCCTGGCCGGGGCCGTTGGCGCGGCGATGGGACGGCGCTGCCGGACGGTGTCGGTGCTCAGCGGTGCCGCGCTGGTGGCGGGTTCGGCGCTGACCCGGCTGGGGGTGTTCGAGGCGGGCGTGCAGTCGGCCGAGGACCCCCGGTACACCGTCGTTCCGCAGCGCGAGCGCCTACGGGAGCGGGGGTTGGCGGACGCCGCGGAACGGGAGGGGGAGGAGGCGCGCGAGGGGGAACGCGCCTGACCCACGCGTGCGCCGGGGCCGCACGGGTGGCCCCGGCGCCCGTGTGCCGTCCTCCCCGGTGCACGGCCCGCGCGTGCACGGCCGCGCAGGTGCGGCCCGCACTCGGCGGTGGACACGACAACCGCACACGGGAGCGCGCCCGATCGTCGGGCCCCCGATGGCCGTCGATCGGGCGCGCGGCTCCCGAGTGCTCCCGGCGGGTCGGCGGCCGCCACGGGTCAACGACCGTGCGGCAGGAACTCCTGGACCTTGGTGGCCAGACCGCGTGCGGCCACGCCCGCCGCGTCGGGATCGCCGCTGAGCAGCGCCCGGAGGGTGTCGGTGACCTGACCCCACTCGACCTGGGGCGGGATCGGCGGGACGTCGGCGTCACAGTGCACGTCCAGCACGACCGGCCCCCGAGCGGCGAGCGCGCGGTCCCAGGCGGGACCGACCTCCTCGGGCCGCTCCACCGTGATCCCGGTGAGCCCCACCGACGTGGCGAAGTCCGCGTACGACATGTTCGGGAGGTCCTGCGAGTATTGGGTCCTCGGCGAGCCGCCCATCGCCCTCAGCTCCCAGGTCACCTGGTTGAGGTCGTTGTTGTGCAACACGCACACCACCAACCCGGGGTCCTCCCACAGGTGCTGGTAACGGCGGGCGGTCAGCAACTCCATGAGCCCGTTCATCTGCATCGCCCCGTCCCCCACCAGGGCGACCACCGGGCGGCCGGGGTCGGCGAACTTGGCCCCCACCGCGTACGGGACCGCGCACCCCATGGTGGCCAGGGTGCCCGAGACCGAGCCGCGGTTGTGCTTCCCCATCCGCAGGAACCGCGCGTACCAGTTGGTGGCCGAGCCCGAGTCGACGGTCACCACGGCGTCGTCGGGCAGCCTCGGAGAGAGCTCGCTGACGACCCGCATCGGGTTGACCGGGTCGGCGGCGACCTCCGCCTGCGCCTCCAGTACCTCCCACCAACGACGTACGTTCTCCTCGACGTCGGCGCGCCAGCGCTCCCTCCCCTCGCGGAGATCCTCGGGCGGGTCCAACCGTCCGAGGAGAGCGCGCAGCGTGCTCGCCGCGTCCCCCACGAGGTTGACCTCGGTGGGGTAGCGCATCCCGATGAACCGGGGGTCGACGTCGATCTCCACCGCCCTGCGGCCGAACGGCGGCAGGAACTGGGAGTAGGGCAGGTTGGAGCCCACGATGAGCAGGGTGTCGCAGTCGCGCATCAACTCCCAGGAGGGCCGGGTCCCGAGCAACCCGATGGCCCCGGTGACCTGTGGCAGGTCGTCGGGGAGCACGTCCTTGCCCAGGAGCGCCTTGGCGATCCCCGCGCCGGTCGCGTCGGCCAGTGCCAGGACCTCGTCGGCGGCGCCGCGCGCCCCCTGACCGACCAGGATCGCCACCCGCTCTCCCGCGTCGATCACCCGCGCCGCCCGGTCCAGTTCGGTCTCGGGTGGCAGTACCGTCCCGCCGCCGACCACCCGGTCGGGTGCGCTGGAGGGGACGTGCTTGAACGCGTGCTCCGGCGGCGCGTAGTCGAGTTCCTGCACGTCGGCGGGGACGATCACGGTGGCCGGGGCGCGTTCCGCGAGGGCCGAACGCACGGCGCGGTCCAGGACGTTCGGCAGCTGCTGTGGCACGTTGACCGTTTCCAGGAAGGCCGACGAGACGTCCTTGAACAGACTGTGCAGATCGATCTCCTGCTGGTAGGAGCCGCCCATGGCGGTGCGGCTGGCCTGGCCCACGATCGCGAGCACCGGGACGTGGTCCAGCTTGGCGTCGTAGAGCCCGTTGAGCAGGTGCACCGCCCCCGGCCCGCCAGTGGCCATGCACACACCGAGCCGACCGCCGAACTTGGCGTAGCCCACAGCGGCGAAGGCGGCCATCTCCTCGTGGCGGCTCTGGACGAACCTCGGCCCGTCCTCCACCTTCGCCATCTGGGCCACCAGGCCGTTGACGCTGTCCCCGGGGTAGCCGAAGATCTCGGTGACGCCCCACTGCGACAGTCGGCGCAACAGGTGGTCGGCGACGTTCTGGGCCATGTCCCCTCCTTCGTCGGGGGCGGAGCCCGGCACCGAACGAGCACCGGGCCAGGTGCCGTGCGGTTCAGCGGGAGCGGCTCCGTGAGGAGCGCCCGCTCCCCGACGTGCGGCGCTCGCTCTCCTTCTGGAGGGCGTCCACCAGCTCGCCCTTGTTCATGGAGGACCGGCCCGGCACGTCGAGCTGCTGCGCCCTCTTGTAGAGGTGCGCCTTGGTCGCCTCGGCGTCGACGCCCCCGGCGGTGGGCCGATCGGCTCCGCGACGTCGTCCGGACCTCGGGTTCCTCGCCTGTGCGTCGGAGGGGCCGCGCCCGTTGCCCTCCTTGGGCTCCCAGTGGTCGCCGACCTTCTCGAAGCTGTGCTTGACGGCGGCGAAGGCGACCCTGTGGGCGCGCTCTCCCTCCCCGTACTCCTCGACCGCGCTGTCGTGTGCCTTGATCCAGGTGCGCTGGGCCTTCCTGGGCGACCGGCGCAGGGTGTCCGGCAGTTCGCTCACTCCGGGCATCGTTCCCATCTCCTGTCGGTTCGGGTGTCCGCGCGGGCCGGTGGTCCCACCGGCCCTCTCACCTCCCCTTGCCGGTCACGGCCAGCGCAAACTCCCCGCGACCGGATCGACCGGGGCCGGGGTCGGGACGGGCGGGTCACGTGGAACGGCGCGAGGCGGCGATCTCCTCGTGGTGCTCCATCGCCCAGGCGGCCAGCGCCGACAGCGGTTCCAACAGGGTCCGGCCGAGCGGGGTGAGGCTGTACTCGACGCTCGGCGGCACGGTCGGGAACACCTTCCGGTGCACCAGCCCGTCCTCCGTCAACCCGTGCAGGGTCCGGGTCAGCATCCGCTGGCTGATGCCCTCGATCGCACGGTGGAGCTCGTTGAACCGGTACGCGCGCCGACCGAGCAGCACCACGACCAGGACCGTCCACTTGTCACCGACCCTGCGGAGCACGTCCGACACCGGGCACCGCGCGTGCTCGTCGGCGGGGACCGGCGTGGGCAGGGGCGCCGCCACGACGAGGGGCACATCCGTGTGCGTACCTGACATCAGAATGCCTTCTTTCCAGGTGGGGCGCGGTTGCCGAGAATGGGGGCACGAACCGAAGGTAGCCGGGAGGGGCATGGGTGTGAAGGACGGATTCGACGAGCGGGGCCGCCGACGCGTGGTGGTGGTGGTGAGCGGTGGGACGAACGGCATGGGACGCGCGTTCGCCCTGGCCCGGGCGCGAGCGGGGGACTCCGTCGTGGCCCTCGGCAGCGACCCCCAGAAGGGGCGGCGGCTCCTCGACGAGGCGGAGGAGGCGGGCGCGGCGGGCCGGACGGAGTTCCTGCGCGCCGACCTGTCCACCGTCTCCGGGACGCGCGAGGCGGTCGCGCGGATCGCCGCCGGCCACGACACCGTCGACGCGCTCATCCTGTGCGCCAACCGCCAGCACCCCCGGCGCACCGTGACCGAGGAGGGTCTGGAGCGCACCTTCGCCCTCTACTACCTGAGCCGCCACGTACTCGGGGAGGGGCTCGGCCCCCAGCTGCTGCGCTCCCCCTCACCCGTGATCGTCAACGTCGCCGGGGTGGGTGCCCGTGCGGGGCGGGTCCACTGGGACGACCTGCGGCTCGAACGCCGCTACAGCACGGTGCGGGCCCAGCTCCAGGCCGGTCGCGCCAACGACCTGCTGGGGGTGGCGCACGCCGCCCGCACCGGAGGGGCGGTCCCGTACGTCCTCTACCACCCCGGGTTCACCCGCAGCGGCGATCTCGGCCCCCTCTCCGCGCCGGCGCGGTTGCTGCTCCGGGTGCTGGCCCGGATCGCCGCCCGCCCGGTGGAGCGCTCCGTGGCACCGCTCCACGGTTTCGTCGACGCCCCGCCGAGGGCGCCGCTGACCGCCGTCGACCGGGGCCGGACGCTCCCTCTCGACCTGCCCACGCTGGACCCCGGGAACGCGGACCGGCTGGCCGAGGTCACGCGGGCACTCCTTCGGGAGGTCGACCTCGGGGTCCCCGGGGAGGGCTGACCGCCGTCGACCGGGGCCGGGGACCGACAGGGGCGGGGCGGGGTCAGGCGGGGAGGGCGGCGCCGGTGAACAGCACCAGCGTCGGCAGCGCCAGGTTGTTGACCGAGTGCACGGCCACGGCGGGCCAGACCGATCCGCTGCGGCGCATCACCTCGGCCGCGACCACCCCGACCACGAAGGCGGCGGGCAGGATGACGTTCACCCCGTGGAAGACCGCGAAGATCGCCGAGCTGCCCAGGACCCCGACCCAGGGGCCGAAGCGGAGCAGCGCGTTGGCGACGACACCGCGGAACAGCAGCTCCTCCCCGATGGGGGTGAGCACGGCCAGGAACAGGAAGGTGAGGGCGAGCGCGACCGCGCCGCCGCCCGCCGTCTCGTGGTACACGCCCTGGGGGTCGCTGTCGTAGCCGGTCAGCGTGGTGATGCCGAGGACCACCAGTCCCTTCACCAGTAGCGCCACCAGCCCCCATCCGGCACCGGCGAGCATCCAGCGCCAGGTGGTGCGGCGGACCCCGAAGGCCGCGAGGGAGCGCGGGCGCACGGCGTACGCGACGCCGAACCCCACGAGACCCCCGACCCCCGACCACGCGGACACGATCAGGCCGTACACCAGCGGGTCCGGGTCCAGCCCGACCGGGCCGAGGAACACGAGGACGACGACGCTGATCGCCATGCCGAGCAGGCCGAGGACGACCTCGGGCCACCCGGGGCGGAGCGGTTCCGCTTCCGGGGCCGGGGCGGTGTGCGGGGTGGTCATGACGGTCTCCTCGGCTGCGGTGTCGATGTCGTACGTGCTGGACCGGTGTCGTCCGCGACGGCTTGTCAGCGGCGCGGTTCCCAGCGGAAGATCCGGGCGGCGAGGGCGACCGCGACGACGACCCACGCCAGGCTGGGCGCCAGGAGCAGCAGGGACTCCCCGAGGGGCGTCCCGCCGTTCCACGCGCCGACCACCAGTTCGGCGGCCGACCCGCCCGGCAGCAGGCGCTTGACCAGCGTGAGTTCCTCGGTGCCGGTGAACCCCACCCAGCCGGAGACCACGAGCACGCCGAGCATGACGGGCAGTGTGGTGACCTGCGCGTGTTCGGGCGAGTGGGTCACTCCGGCCGTGGCCAGCGCCAGGCCGAGCATCATCGCGACGGTCACGAGGACCGCCGCCACCAGCAGGAGGGGGTCGGCGGGCGCCCCGGCGACCACCGACAGCACGCTCAGGACCATCGTGACCTGGACGAGGGTGATGGCGGTGACCGGCAGCAGCAGCCCGGTGAGGATGCGTACGTCGTCCACGGCCGTCGAGCGCAGCCGCTTGAGGAAGAGGTTCTGGCGGCGGGAGGCGAGCGTGGTCACGGCCGTCGTGTACAGGGCCATCACCACGACGAGGAACATGAGTACCGAGGCGACGACCCCGAGGTCGAGCAGGTCGGGTGCCCGGTCGTGCAGGTACATGTAGAGGGCGCTGCCCGCGAGGGGCACCGCGAGCATGGTGACCAGGACGAGCCTGTTCCGGAGAATCTGGATCAGCTCACTTCGAGCGATGGCGAGCATGGCGGGTTCCTTCGCGTGTGGGATGGTTCGAGTCCGGGGCGGGAGCGGGGGTGGACGCTACTTGGAGCCGATGGCGCGGAACACGTCGTCGAGCCGGGTGGGCCCGGCCTGGAGGTCGCCCAGGGCGACGCCGTGGTCCCGGGCCCAGTCCAGGAGCGCGTGCAGGTCCTTCTGGAGGGCGGTCGTCTCGACGAGCAGGGACCCGTCGCCCTGCCGTACCGCGCTGGGCGGCGGCTCCGGGGCGGAGGCCTCCAGGGTGAACCGCACCGTGGCGGGCAGGGCCCGGGTGAGTTCGGAGACGGTCCCCTCCCGGTGGAACACCCCCTGGTGCATGAGCCCGATCCGGTCGGCGCGCTGCTGCGCCTCCTCCAGGTAGTGCGTGGTGAGGACGATGGTCGACCCGTCCTCGCGCAGGCGGTCCACGGCGTCCCACAGGTCGTCGCGGGACTGGATGTCCAGGCCGGTGGTGGGCTCGTCCAGGAAGACGAGTTCCGGAGCGCCGTACACGGCGGTGGCGAAGTCCAGCCGCCGCTTCTCGCCCCCGGAGAGCTGCGAGACGCGGGTTCCGGCCTTCGCCGAGAGGCCGACCACGCCCAGGAGGCGTTCGACCCGGTCGGTACGCCCGGAGAGGACGCCGATGAGGCGCACCGACTCCCGCACGGTCAGGTCCGGGGAGAAACCGCTCTCCTGGAGCATGACGCCGGTGCGGGGGCGCACGGCCCGGCGGTCGCGCGGGTCGTGGCCGAACACCCGGACGCTGCCCGAGGTGGCGGCGCGGTGGCCCTCGACCGTCTCCAGGGTGGAGGTCTTGCCCGCGCCGTTCGTGCCGAGCAGGGCGTACAACTCTCCCCTGCCCACCTGGAAGGTCAGGTCGCGAACGGCGTGGAAGTCGCCGTACCGCACGTTCAGGCCCCGGACGTCGATGACGGGTGTCGCTGTTGTTGAGGTCATGCCCCCATTCCAGCGGCGTGGGCGGTTCGGCGGCAGTGCGGCCGCGTCACCACCTGGCCGTGACATCCGCCCGGTCCGGAGGTGACGTGGTGTCACTGGTGCGCGGCCGGGACCCGCGCCGATACTGGGACGGTCCGCGCCGTCCTCCCCGAAGGGGTCCGTATGCCGTCAGAGCCCGCCGAGGTGACGCAGGGGCAGTTGCGCGTGCTCAACCTGGGCATCGTGTTCGGTTCGATCTCGGCGGTCGGCGCGCTGCTCATCTCGATCAACGCCCAGAACCTCGCACAGACCCTGGTGTTGGGGCTGGCTCTGGCGGCGGCCCTGGTCTCGATCCGCGAGTGGACCGGTCGGGTCTTCTGGGCCGTGGCGCTCACGTGCCTGGCCGTCAGCTCGACCGCGCTGGTCGTCGGGGTCCTGGTGCTGGACAGCGCGTCGGCCTCCTTCGGAGTGTCCGTCGTGGGCACCGTCGTGGTCCTGCGGCTGCCGGACCGGTACCGGCGGCCGGTGGCCTGGTCCCTGGTCGCCCTCGTGGTCGGCGTCGTCACCCTGAAGGTGCTCACCGCGCCCGGCGGTCTGGGCGACGCCCTGAAGGAGTACGTCGTGGGCGCGGTGAGCGTGGCCGTGGTGGGCGTGGTCTTCGCGACCCTCAACCACCTGGTGGCCGGGTTCGTCTCGGAACTGGAGCGGGCGGGTGAGCGCGAGGCCGAGTTGGCCGTGGCCAGGGAGCGGGTGCGATTCGCCGGGGACCTGCACGACATCCAGGGCCACACGCTGCACGTGGTGAAGCTGAAGGTGGCGTTGGCCCGCAAGCTGGTGCACTCGGACGCCGACCAGGTGGAGCGGGAGCTCGACGAGGTGTACTCCCTGGTGGGCGAGACCATCGCCGAGACCAAGGAGCTGGCGCACGCGCAGCGGCGGCTCAACCTCTCGGCGGAGCTGGAGAACGCCCGGAACCTGTTCGAGGCGGCCGGGATCACGGTCCGCGTCGAGCACGCGGACGGGGACGAACCGGACAGTCGGGTGGCGGAGACGCTCGGCCAGGTGCTGAGGGAGACGACCACCAACATCCTGCGGCACGCCCGGGCCGAGCACGTACGGGTCACGCTCACCGGTACCGGCATCACCATCGTCAACGACGGCGCGGACGGCGAGGAGCCGCCCGCGCTGGGAGGTCTGGCCGCCCTGCGTGTCCGGGTGGAGCGCGACGGCGGCACACTGACAGTGGAACGGGGGGACGGGCGCTTCGTGACCGCCGCCGCGTTCCCCGGACGGAGGGACGACCGATGACCAGTGTGGTGCTCGCCGACGACGAGGCCCTGTTGCGCAAGGCCCTGGCGGCCCTGTTGCCCATGGAGGGGGAGGTCACCGTACTGGCCGAGGCGCACGACGGGGAGTCCGCTGTGGCGGCGACCCTGGAGCACCGCCCCGACGTGCTCGTCATCGACCTGGAGATGCCGGGTGTGGACGGTCTCGGCGCCGTGGCGCGCATCCGCGGGGAGCTGCCCGACCAGGTGATCCTGATGCTGACCCGGCACGCCCGCCCCGGTGTGCTGCGCCGGGCGCTCCGGCTGGGCGTGCAGGGCTTCGTGAGCAAGTCCGCGGAGCCCGCGCACATCACGACCGTCATCGGCGCCCTGCACGAGGGCCGCAGGTGGGTGGACCCGGACGTGTCCGCGCTGGCGGTGATCGACGACTGCCCGCTCACCGAACGGGAGGTCGACGTGCTGCGGGCCACCAGCGACGGCTACTCCGCAGTGGAGACCGCGGCCCGACTGCACCTGGCCGAGGGCACGGTGCGCAACTACCTGTCGAACGCGATGCGCAAGACCCAGACCCGGACCAGGCACGAGGCGGCGCGCTACGCCCGGGAGCACGACTGGCTGTGACCGGACGGGGCGCGGGCGCCCCGGGGTACCGGGTCCCCGTACGGCCCGATTCCGGTAAGATCCCGTGCGAATCCACCCGCCCTCGGAAACGGCCCCATGCACCCCCTGCGTCCAGAGGACCCCCGACGTCTCGGTCCGTACCGCCTGCTGCGGCGGGTCGGCGCCGGAGGTATGGGCGTGGTGTTCCTCGCGGTCGCGGCCGACGGCGACGGGGACGACCTGGCAGCGGTGAAGGCGGTCCGCGCCGAGTACGCGGAGGACGCCGAGTTCCGGGCCCGGTTCGCCGGGGAGGTGGAGCTCGCCCGCCGGGTGCGCGGCCCCTACACCGCGAGGGTGCTGGACGCCGACACCGAGGGCCCGCGCCCGTGGCTGGCCACCGAGTACGTGTCCGGTCCCTCCCTGCACCACGCGGTACGCGACGGCGGCCCCTTCCCCGAGGACTCGCTGCGGGCCCTGGCGGCAGGGCTGGCGCGTGCGCTGGACGCCATCCACTCGGTGGGGTTGATCCACCGGGATCTGAAGCCCTCGAACGTGCTGCTGTCCCCGCGCGGACCCCAGGTGATCGATTTCGGGATCGCCCGGGCCACCGACGCCACCGCGCTGACCAGGACCGGACAGACGCTGGGGACCCCCGCGTACATGTCGCCCGAGCAGGCGACCGGAGCCCACCTGGGGCCGGGCAGCGACCTGTTCGCCTTCGGTGGTGTGCTGCTCTTCGCGGGGACCGGTCGGCAGCCCTTCGGCACCGGCGACCCCGCCGCGCTGCTGTACCGGGTCGTCAACGAGGAGCCGGACCTGGACGGGCTGCCGGAGGGGCTGGCGCCGCTCGTGGACGCCTGCCTGGCCAAGGCTCCGGCCGACCGGCCCGCGTTGGCCGAGGTACTGGCCGAGCTGTCGGGCACCGCGCTGCCCGAGGCCGGTGCGGACGACCCCACCGCCTGGCTGCCCACCGCGATCGCCACCCGGGTGATGGGGACGGTGGCCTACACCCGTGCGCAGGCGGTCGCCCCGGACGTCTCGGGCACCGAGGAGTCGCTGGCGGAGGGTGGTTCCCGGGAGGCGCCCGGGGCACCGGAGGCCGCTGGAAACGAGGACGAGGACGCCGGAGCGGACGGGCCCATCGGGAGCGCTGGCGCCCTCGGGACCACCCGGGCGGGCCGGTCCACGGACGACACGGACTCCCCCGGAACCGCCGGTGCGGGAGACGCTGCGCCGACTACGGAGCCGCCCGGGACCGACGACGCGCGAGAGGTCGCGACGGGGCACGGGGCCCCCGGGGAGCGGGAGTCCCGCGGGGCCGTCGGGACCGAGGCCGCCTCCGGCGGTTCCGGGATCGCGGGTGGCGAGGACTCCGGTGGGAACGGCGAGGGCACCGGGACGGCCGGTGTCGTCGGCGCCCCCGGAGCGGACCGGGAAGACGGGGCGCCCGACGCACCGAACGGGGGCGACGCGCACGGGGACCAGGTCCTCAGCGAGCTGCCCAGTTGGGCGCGGACCGGGGGTTCCTCCTCCGCGCTCCCCTCCACCGGCGCGGCACGCGGGGTGGGGAGCACCGAACGCCCCGTGCCGGACGCGGAGCCCCCCGCCGAGGGAACTCCCGGAGCGGGCAGCACCGACACGGGAGACGCGCCCGGCACGGGACGCGCACCCGGAGCAGGAGCCACACCCGACGCGGCAGGCACACCCGGCACTCGCCGCAGGTCCGGAGCCGCGTCCGCGCCCGTGCCGTCCACCCGGGACGCCGCACGACCGGCGCCCGGGTCGCCCGCGGGTCCCGCCGCCCCGGCGGCCCGTCGCGACGTCGACGCCCCCGACCCGGCGTCCGGGAAGGTCCTCGGGGGCACCGCCGTCACGGCTCTGGTGCTGGTGGTGGGGCTCGTTCTGGCCATCGACTCGCGCGACGCCGCGGACGAGGAGCGGGCCGAGGCCACGACGCCGTCCGCACCCCGAGACGCCGCTCCGACACAGGAGGCCGCCCCTGAGGAGGAACCGGCGGAGATCGAGGACGTCACCTTCCTCGACGGGGACCGGTTCGCCATCCTCACCAACGCGGGCGTGCACCTCTACGAGACGGACGAGAGCGCCCCGATCAGACGGCTGGACGACGAGTCCGACCCCCGCAGGCTGGGCCGCTCGGAGCTGGTGTCCGACCCCACGGGTTCGTCGGTGGCGGTGCAGCGCGGGAGCCCGACCCGTTCCACCGTCTTCGTCTGGGACCTCGACGACGACGAGGAGTACGAGGTGACCCTGGCCGAGGGGTTCGGCGGCGGGGAACCCCTGGCGCTCTCCCCCGGTGGCGGGAACCTGTACGCGGGCCCGGGCCTGGTGTCCGGCCGCGAGCGCGAGGAGGTGATCGCCTACGACACGCGCAGCGGCGAGGAGGTGTACGCCGTCGACATCCCGGAGAACGGGGAGGGGCTCAAGGGAACCGTGTCGGCCCTGGGCACCACCCCGGACGGCACCCTGCTGATCGCGGCCCTGACCACCGGGATCGCGGTGTGGGACGCCGGAACCGGCGAGCCCGTGCCGGGCGTTCCCGAACTGCGTGAGTGGTCGACCAGCGTCTCGGGCCCCATGGCGGTCTCGGACGGACTCGTGGCGGCCGCGTCCTACGAGCAGCTCCTGCTGGTGGACCCCCGCTCCGACCGGGCTCCCGAGAGCTTCACGGTGCCCTTCGACGGAGACCCGGCCTCCCCGGAGTCCGAGCCCTGGATCACCTCGCTGTCCTTCGGCGAGGACGGCGACACCATCGTCGCGGCGGGCCATGTCGGCCAGCAGCAGGGCTACATCCAGGTGTGGGACCGTGACGGCACTCCCGTGAACGAGCGCTGGTCCTCCTCCGAGCAGTACAGGGCCGTCCGCGCGGCGCCCACCGGAGGGGACGTGCTGGTGGCCCCCTACCTCCTGGGGAACGAGCGGCCCCATCCGCTGCGGCTGCTGGACGGCGACCTGAGCGTCGCCATGGAGTACGAGCTCCCCACCGTGACCGACGACGCCTGAGGAGCCCCGCGTGGCCTGTGCCCTGTTCGACCTCGACGACACCCTGCTGGACCACGACTCGTTCACGCGCCTCACCCTGCGTCTGCTCGCGCGATCACCGATGCGCGCGGCCGGGGCCCTGATCGTGGCACCCCTGGTCGCGGTGGCGTTCGCCCGGCGCTCCTGGCGCGTACACGCCGGGTCGCTCCTGCTGTGGGTGGGCACGGTGGGCGTGGACGACGCCCGACTGCGCGGGATCGTCCGCGACCACGTGGCCGACCTGGACGTGCGCTCCCGGCTGAGGCCGGGCGGCGCCGCCGCGCTGTCGCACCACCTCGACGCCGGGGACGACGTCGTCGTGGTCACCGCCTGCGCGGACCTGCTCGCGACGCCCCTGTGCCGGGAGATCGACCCGCGTGTGCGGGTGGTCGCGTCCACGCTCCGGCGGCGCTGGGGCGGTCTGGTCGCGGACCGCCACTGTCACGGTCCCTCCAAGGCCGCGATGATCTCGGCGGCCGGGGTGCGCGGCGGCGTCGGCCACGCCTACGGCGACAGCGTCTCGGACGCGCCGATGCTCGACCTGGCCGACACGGCCCACTTGGTGAACATGTCGGACGCGGACACCGCGCGCACGCGCGGACTGCTCACCGGCCCGGGGCTCGTGGTGCGCGCGGAGTGGCCCGTGCGAGGGCGGACACGAAACCGGCCCGACCGGTGAGGGTCGGGCCGGTGACGCGGGCGGCGTCCGAGGGGTGGGTCCCCGGGGGCTCCGGGAGCCCGGGACCAGCCCTCGGGACGCGCCCGGGGTCGAACTAGACCAGGTCGAACCGGTCGGCGTTCATGACCTTGTTCCACGCGGCGACGAAGTCCTGGACGAACTTCTCCTTGGCGTCGTCGGAGGCGTACACCTCGGCGACGGCGCGCAGCTCCGAGTTGGAGCCGAACACGAGGTCCACGCGGCTGCCGGTCCACGTGACCGCGCCGGAGGCGTCCTTGGCGACGAAGGTCTCCGAGGTGGCGGAGTCGTCACCGGTCGCGTACCAGTTGGTGTTCAGGTCGAGCAGGTTGACGAAGAAGTCGTTCGTCAGCGCGCCCGGCCTGTCGGTGAACACGCCGACCTCGGAGTTGTCGAAGTTGGCGCCCAGCACGCGCAGGCCGCCCACCAGGACGGTGGTCTCCGGGGCGCTGAGGCCGATGAGGTTGGCGCGGTCCAGCAGCAGGTACTCGGCGGGGAGGCGGTTGCCCTTGCCGTAGTAGTTGCGGAAACCGTCGGCGACCGGCTCCAGGTAGGAGAACGACTCGGCGTCGGTGTGCTCGTCGGTGGCGTCCACGCGGCCCGGGGTGAACGGGACGGTGACGTCCTGGCCCGCGGCCTTGGCCGCCTGCTCGACGCCCACGCCGCCCGCGAGGACGATCACGTCGGCGACGGAGACCTTCTTCGCGGAGGAGGCGTTGAACTCGTCGACGATGCCCTGGAGCTTGGCGAGCACCGTGCGCAGCTCGGCCGGGTTGTTGACCTCCCAGTCGACCTGCGGCTCCAGGCGGATGCGGGCACCGTTGGCACCGCCGCGCTTGTCGCTGTCGCGGTAGGTCGAGGCGGAGGCCCACGCGGTGGACACGAGCTCGGCCACGGACAGGCCGGACTCGGCGATCTTCGCCTTCAGGGCGGCGATCTCGGCGTCACCGATGACCTCGCCCTCCTGGGCGGGGAGCGGGTCCTGCCAGACGAGGTCCTCGGCGGGGACCTCGGAGCCGAGGTAGCGGGCCTTCGGGCCCATGTCGCGGTGGGTCAGCTTGAACCAGGCGCGGGCGAAGGCGTCCTTGAAGGCCTGGTGGTCCTCGTAGAAGCGGCGCGAGATCTGCTCGTAGACCGGGTCGACGCGCAGCGACAGGTCGGTGGTGAGCATGGTCGGCTTGTGCTTCTTGCCGGGGATGTGGGCGTCGGGGATGATCTCCTCGGCGTCCTTGGCGACCCACTGGTGGGCGCCGGCCGGGCTCTGGGTGAGCTCGTACTCGAACTCGAACAGGTTCTTGAAGAAGCCCTCGCTCCACTGCGCGGGGGTGGTGGTCCAGGTGACCTCCAGGCCCGAGGTGATGGCGTCGGAGCCCTTGCCGGTGCCGTGGTTGTTCTTCCAGCCCAGGCCCTGCATCTCCAGGCCGGCGCGCTCGGGCTCGGCCTCCAGGTTGCTGTCCGGGGCGGCACCGTGCGTCTTGCCGAAGGTGTGGCCGCCGGCGATGAGGGCGACGGTCTCCTCGTCGTTCATGCCCATGCGGCCGAAGGTCTCACGGATGTCGCGGGCGGCGGCCAGCGGGTCCGGGTTGCCGTTGGGGCCCTCGGGGTTGACGTAGATGAGGCCCATCTGCACGGCGGCGAGGGGCTTCTCCAGGTCGCGGTCGCCGCTGTAGCGCTTGTCGTCGAGCCAGGTGGTCTCGGGGCCCCAGTAGACGTCGGCCTCCGGCTCCCACACGTCCTCGCGACCGCCGGCGAAGCCGAAGGTCTCGAAGCCCATGGACTCGAGGGCGACGTTGCCGGTGAGGATGAACAGGTCGGCCCAGGAGATGTTCTGGCCGTACTTCTTCTTCACGGGCCAGAGGAGACGGCGGGCCTTGTCCAGGTTGCCGTTGTCGGGCCAGCTGTTGAGGGGGGCGAAGCGCTGCTGTCCGGCGCTGCCGCCGCCGCGGCCGTCGTGCGAGCGGTAGGTGCCCGCGCTGTGCCAGGCCATGCGGATCATGAGGGGGCCGTAGTGGCCGAAGTCGGCGGGCCACCAGTCCTGCGAGTCCGTGAGCAGGGCCGCGATGTCGGCCTTCACGGCGTCCAGGTCGAGGGCCTCGAAGGCCTTCGCGTAGTCGAAGCCCTCACCGAGGGGGTTCGACACGGGGGTGTTCTTGGCGAGGATGCGCAGGTTGAGCTGGTTGGGCCACCACTCGCGGTTGCCGTCGCCCTGCGTGGGGTGGGTCAGCGCGTCACCGTGCGCGACGGGGCAGCCACCGGTGTTGTTTTCAGACATCGACTTCCTTACGGGAAGAGGTGAACGTGTGGTTCAGGAGCTGTGCGCGCCGTAGCACTCGGCGCACTCGCCCCAGTAGACGACCTCGGCCTCGTCGATCGAGAACCCGTGGTCAGCGGAGGCGGTCAGGCACGGCGCGTGACCGACCGCGCAGTCCACGTCGGCGATGGCGCCGCAGGACCTGCACACGACGTGGTGGTGGTTGTCCCCCACCCGCGTCTCGTAGCGGGCCACGGAGCCCTGGGGCTGGATGCGTCGCACCAGACCGGCCCCGGTCAGCGCCTTGAGGACGTCGTAGACGGCCTGGGCGGACACCGCGCCGAGTTCCGCACGCACGTGGTCGATGATCGACTCCGTGTCCGCGTGTGGGTGCTCGTGCACGACGGAGAGGACAGCTAACCGCGGGCTCGTCACCCTCAGAGCGGACTCGCGCAGCATGTGCTCGAAATCCGAGGAGGTGGGCATGGGAAGGAGTCTGCCGCCTTTTCTGGAATTAGTCAAATATTGGAGCCAGTCAGGTATCACCGGGGCTCGTCACAAGCGGGCACCTCGTGCTCGAAACCCGGAACCCCGGCCACCGGGGAACATACGAAGCAGGGGCCGTTGCGGGTGCGTTCGGTGGGGGCGGCGATGTCCATGGGGCGCCGTTCCACGCGGGCGCCCCTTCCTTCGGGGCGGGCGGACACAGGGTGGTCCGCCACCGCGCTCACGCCCTCGCGCCGAACCCGCCCGGACGCACGACCGCCCCGCCCGGAGATCCGGGCGGGGCGGGGTGGCGCGGAGGCGGCCGGGGTCGGGGGCCGGTCCGCGACTAGTCGGTCCCGGCCTCCATGGCCGCGTAGTCGAGCAGGTCGTCGTCGGAAACCTCACCACGCGAGGCGATGGTCTCGGCTCCGCCCTCGGGCATCGCGCCGATCAGGCCCGTGGACGCCGCCTGGGCCGCGCCGATCGAGGTCGACGGGGTGCTGTCGCCGACCATGCCCAGCGCCGCGTACTCCTCCAGCTTGGCGCGGGAGTCGGCGATGTCCAGGTTGCGCATGGTGAGCTGGCCGATGCGGTCGCTGGGACCGAACGCGGAGTCCTCGGTGCGCTCCATGGACAGCTTGTCCGGGTGGTAGCTGAACGCCGCGCCGGTGGTGTCCATGATCGAGTAGTCGTCGCCGCGACGCAGCCGCAAAGTCACCTCGCCGGTGACGGCGGTGCCCACCCAGCGCTGGAGGGCCTCGCGCTGCATGAGGGCCTGGGGCTCCAGCCAGCGGCCCTCGTACATGAGGCGGCCCAGGCGACGGCCCTCGTTGTGGTAGGTCGCGAGGGTGTCCTCGTTGTGGATGGCGTTGACCAGCCGCTCGTAGGCGGCGAACAGCAGCGCCATGCCCGGGGCCTCGTAGATGCCGCGGCTCTTGGCCTCGATCACCCGGTTCTCGATCTGGTCGGACATGCCCATGCCGTGGCGGCCGCCGATGGCGTTGGCCTCCAGGACCAGCTCGACGGAGGTGGCGAAGGTCCGGCCGTTGATGGTGACGGGGCGGCCCTTCTCGAAGCCGATCGTCACGTCCTCGGTGGCGACCTCGACCTCGGGGTCCCAGAAGCGCACGCCCATGATCGGGTCGACGATCTCGATGCCGGTGTCGAGGTGCTCCAGGGCCTTGGCCTCGTGGGTGGCGCCCCAGATGTTGGCGTCGGTGGAGTAGGCCTTCTCGGTGCTGTCGCGGTAGGGCAGGTCACGCTCCTGCAACCACTCCGACATCTCCTTGCGGCCGCCGAGCTCGGTGACGAAGTCGGCGTCGAGCCACGGCTTGTAGATGCGCAGGGAGGGGTTGGCGAGCAGACCGTAGCGGTAGAACCGCTCGATGTCGTTGCCCTTGTAGGTGGAGCCGTCGCCCCAGATCTGGACGCCGTCCTCCAGCATGGCGCGGACCAGCAGGGTGCCGGTGACGGCGCGGCCGATGGGGGTCGTGTTGAAGTAGACGCGGCCGGCGGAGCGGATGTGGAAGGCACCGCAGGCGAGGGCGGCGAGCCCCTCCTCCACGAGGGCCTCGCGACAGTCGACCAGGCGCCCGATCTCCGCGCCGTAGTCGGTGGCACGGCCCGGCACCGAGGCGATGTCGGGTTCGTCGTACTGGCCGATGTCGGCGGTGTAGGCGCAGGGCACGGCGCCCTTCTCGCGCATCCACGCGACCGCTACGGACGTGTCGAGGCCTCCGGAGAAGGCGATTCCGACACGTTCACCGACAGGCAGGGAAGTGAGCACCTTGGACATGCAAAAAGTATGCGCCTAAATGTATGAACATGCAAACTGGGGGCGTGACCACGCTCGGGAGACTCCCCGCACCCGGACCGCGACCGTTCGGGGACGGGTGACGGCACGGGCCCCTCGGGGTACCTTCCACGCACGGGCACCCGCCCGCCCCGCCCCCTGCCTCAGGAGCCGCATGATCGTCATCGGAGTGTCCTCCGGGACCTCGGCGGACGGTATCGACGTCGCCGCCGCCCGCATCGACCTGGAGGACGGCGGCGCCGTGGTCCGGCTGACCCCCCTGGGGTTCGGCACCACCCCCTACTCCGCGTCCCTGCGCGAAGCCGTCCGCGCGGCCCTGCCGCCCGCCGCCACCACGATGGAGGCCGTCTGCCGACTGGACACCCGGATCGGCCAGGAGTTCGCGGCGGCGGCCCTCCGGGGGATCGAGGAGTTCGCCGGAGGCCGCGCCGACCTGGTCGCCTCCCACGGCCAGACCCTCTACCACTGGGCGGACGGCGCCACCGTGCACGGCACCCTCCAGCTCGGCCAGCCCGCCTGGATCGCCGAGGCCACCGGGCTCCCCGTGGTGTCCGACCTGCGGGCCGCGGACGTGGCCGCCGGGGGCCAGGGCGCGCCGCTGGCCAGCACCCTCGACCTGCTGATGCTCGGCGGCCGCGCGGAACCGACCGCCGCGCTCAACCTCGGCGGCATCGCCAACGTCACCGTCGTCCGCGAGGGCCTGCCGCCCCGCGCCTTCGACACCGGCCCCGCCAACGCGCTGATCGACGCCGCCGCGCGTCTGGTCACCGGGGGCCGGGCCGACCTCGACGCGGACGGTGCGATCGCGCGTACCGGCCGCCCCGACCCCGTCCTCCTGGAACACCTGCTGGCCGAGCCCTACTACCGGTTCCCCGTGCCCAGGACCACCGGCCTGGAACTGTTCGGGCCCGGTTACCTGGAGGCGGCCCTGCGAGACACGTCCCGGGCCCGGGACGGCGGCCGCCCCTCCGACGGCGATCTGCTCGCGACCCTCGTGGAACTCACCGCCGTCACCGTCGCCGACGCCCTGGAACCCTTCGGGGTGACCGAGGTGCTCGCCTCCGGCGGCGGGACCCGCAACCCGGTGCTGATGGAGCGGCTGGCTGCCCGGCTCGCCCCCGCCCGGCTGGACTCCTCCGAACGGATCGGTCTGGACGGCGACGCCAAGGAGGCCTACCTCTTCGCGCTGATCGGGTTCCTGAGCTGGCACGGGCTGGCCGGCTCCGTGCCGGACTGCACCGGCGCCCGCCGGGCCCCGGTGGCCGGGCGGCTGACCCCGGGCACCGCCCCGTTGCGCCTGCCCGCCCCCTCCCCCGTGCCGCCGCGTCGCCTGTACGTGGAGGCACCGGGCGGCTGAGGCGACGGCCTCGCCCGTACCGCTCCGGACACCCCCAGGAGGACGCAGTGCAGACCATCGACCTCGCCGTCATCGCGGTGTACCTGCTGGCCTCGGCCTGGCTGGGCCTGCGGCTGTCCGGGCGCCAGCGCGACGTCAAGGACTACTTCATCGGCAACCGCCAGCTGCCCTGGTGGGCGGTGTGCCTGTCGGTGGTGGCCACCGAGACCAGCGCCCTGACCGTGATCAGCGTCCCCGGGGTGGCCTACCTCGGCAACGTCACCTTCCTCCAGGTGGCGGTCGGCTACCTGATCGGGCGGGTGGTCGTGGCCTTCCTGCTGCTCCCCCGGTACTACCGGGGCGAGATGACCACCGCCTACGCCTACCTGGGGCTCCGGTTCGGACGCGGCATGCAGGCCACCGCCTCGGTGGCGTTCCTGTTCACCCGGCTGCTCGCGGACGGCGTGCGGCTGTTCGCGGCGGCCATCCCCATGAAGATCATCCTGGACGCGCTCGGGCTGGAGGCCTCCTACTTCGCGATCGTCGCGGCCCTGGGCGCGGTCACGGTCCTGTACACGCTGGTGGGCGGGATCAGGGCGGTGGTCTGGGTCGACGTGCTCCAGATGGGCGTGTACGTGGCGGGCGGCGTGGTCACCCTGGCGGTGATCGCCACCAGCCTGGACGTGAACTTCCTGGCGGTGGCGGCCGACGCCGGGAAGACACAGTTCCTCGACTTCGCCTCCAACCCGGTCTCCGCCCCCTACGCCACGGTCACGGCCCTGGTGGGCGGCGCGCTGCTGTCCACGGCCTCGCACGGCGCCGACCAGATCGTGGTGCAGCGCCTGTTGGGCTGCCGGAGCCTGCGCGACGCCCAGCGGGCCGTGATCGTCAGCGGCGTGGTGGTGTTCCTCCAGTTCGCGCTGTTCCTGACCGTGGGCCTGGCGCTGTACTCGTACTTCGAGGCGGCGTCGGTGGAACGGCTCGGGCTCGCCAGCTCCGACGAGCTCTTCCCGGTGTTCATCGTCGAGGGCCTGCCCGCGGGGGTGTCGGGGCTGCTGCTGGCCGGGATCATGGCGGCGGCGATGAGCACGCTGTCCTCGTCCCTGTCGGCGCTGTCCTCCTCGACCATGGCCGACCTGTACGAGCGGTTCGCCCGCCATCGGCTGTCCGACGCGCGGGCGCTGCGGCTGAGCCGCCTGTTCACGCTCGGCTGGGGCCTGGTTTTCGTCGGGGTGGCCGCGTTCTTCACCGGCACCGACAACCCGGTCGTCGAGCTGGGACTGTCCGTGGCCAGCCTGACCTACGGCGGTCTGCTCGGCGCGTTCCTGCTGGGGTTGTGGGTGCGCCGGGCCCGGCAGACGGACGCGATTCTCGCCTTCGCCGCGGCGGTGGCCGCCATGTCCTGGCTGTTCCTCTTCCAGCCGGGGCTGGGCGGGTTCACCTGGTACACGGCGATCGGGACCGGGATCGTACTGGGCGCGGGGTACCTGCTCTCGCGGCGCCACCCGGACGCGTCCCCCACGGCGGACGCCGGCGGGCCCGGCGCCCCGGAGGGGGCCGACCCCTCCGAAGCGCCCGGACCCGCGCACCGGGGCGGGCGCGCCGAACACACGCCTCCCGCCTGAGCCGCCCGACCCGCCGCGCGGGCGGCGGACCCCGGTCCGGCTACTCGAACTCGGTACCGCCCCTGCGGGTCAGGTAGGCGTCGGAGACGAACTTGACGATCGTCCGGCCGAGCAGGACCCCCGAGAACCGCTCCCGCGCGGGCCGGACGACCACGCCCTCACGCAGGTGGAGGCCGGAACCGCTCCAGGTCTCCGTACCGGAGGCGAGGGCCAGGAGCGCGGCCTCGTCATAGGGCCCCTCGTACAGGACCGGCGCCGACGGGAGGCCGACCTCCGCGAGCAGGGCGGGCAGCTCGGCGGCGTCGATCCACCGGGTGGCGCCGCCCGCGTCCAGCCGGACGTCGAAGACCGCGTAACCGGGCCGCTCTCCGCGACCGGTCTCGCCGTACCCGAGGTCCTGCACGCCCGTGCCGAACACCTCGCCGAACACGCCCACCCGGTCGGCTCCGAAGCGCTCCGCGAGGACGCGGGCCGCCTTGCCGACCCCGTGGGCGGTCACGGCCCTCCAGTAGAGGTTCTCCTCGGAGGGCACCAGCGCGAGGTTCTTCGCGCCCTGCCCCTTGGAGGAGACGAACTCCTCCCCGGTCCCGGCCACGAACGTGTACAGACAGGCAGAGCCGTGGATCTTCTCGGTGGCCACGACCGGCTCCCCCGGGGTGAGGGCGTCCGGGTGGCGCTTGACGTTCTCGACCTCGATCCACCGCAGCAGGTCGGGGGCGGGCAGCATCTCACCGCTCATGTGGAGCGGGATCTCCGGCACCCACTTGGTCACGCCCAGCTCGGCGGCGAAGTCGGTCCCGGCCCCGTGCTCGGCGGCCAGGTCGCGGTCG
Source organism: Nocardiopsis sp. NPDC007018 (assembly GCF_040635075.1). Lineage (NCBI taxonomy): Bacteria > Bacillati > Actinomycetota > Actinomycetes > Streptosporangiales > Nocardiopsidaceae > Nocardiopsis > Nocardiopsis sp. NPDC007018. The sequence continues at coordinate 45,779 of NZ_JBEYHA010000011.1, read as the reverse complement.
GCGAGCACCGCTGGGCGGCAGACGATGCCCTGGGAGACCTCTCCGCGCAGGCGGACCGGCCTGACCCTGTTCTTCTTGGAGCCGCCGAGCTTGCCGGTGAGCCCGAGCTCGTCGACCAGCGGTTCGGGAAGGACCGCGTTCTCCGGGATGTAGACCGCCCAGTCCCCGGTGCGGTAGGCGCCTTTGGCGACGACCGCGTGGAAGAGCCCGACCTTGGCCAGTTCCAGCGCGTCGGCGTTGGGGTGGGGCAGGATCGTGAGGCGCTCGGCGGTGACCCGGAGGGTGGACATGTCTCTCCCTGGTTGCGGGGGCACGCGGTCTCGTGCCCGGAGTGTCCGAGTCAGTGTGGACGAGGCCCGCCCGGGCCACAACGCCTTTTTCCCCGGGGTTGCGGCCCCGGTGCCGCCCGCCTCGGGTGTGACATCCGGACACGGCGCCCGCGGCCACCGGGTGGCGCTCAGGGGAAGCGCCGAGGCCCCGGGCCCTCCAGGCCCAGGACGTCCTCCGGGTTGGAGTAGGGACAGGCCACCAGGGACAGGCATCCGCAGCCGATGCAGTTGGAGAACCGGTCCCGCAGGGCGGTCAGCTCCTCGATCCGCCGGGTCAGGTCGTCATGCCACCGACGTGAGATCCGGGCCCAGTCGCGCTTGGTGGGCAGACCGTCCTCCGGAAGCTGGTCGATGGCCTCCTTGATCCGATCCAGGGACAGGCCGAGGCGCTGGGCCGTGCGGATGAACGCGATGGTACGGAGGGTGTCCCTGCGGTACTCGCGCCGGTTGCCCGCGGTCCGGCGACTGCTGATCAGGCCGAGGCTCTCGTAGTAGTGCAGGGCGGACACCGCCACCCCGGCCCGGTGTGCGATCTGTCCAGGCTTGAGCCAGGTCGCCTTGGGGTCCGGATTCGGCATCGGGCTCCTCCACCAGGCGGGTTGACATCAAGTGAACTTGATGAAGTGGACTCTACGCGAACGACTCGGGCGAGGAAATCGGAGCGTGCACATGTCCGTCATCACGATGTGGGGCGACATCAGGTGCCCCTGGTGCTGGATCGGGCGGCGACGGCTGACCGCCGCGCTGGAACGGGTGGGAGGTGAGGTGACCGTGGTGCACCGGAGTTTCCTGCTGGAGCCGGAGGGACCCCGGTCCCGGGACCGAACGGTGCGCGGGGCGGCGCTGAACTCCTGGGGCCTGAGTCCGCAGCGGTGGGAGGCCACCCGGCTCCGGGTGGCCGAGGCGGGCCGCGCCGACGGGCTGTCCATCGACATGGACGGGGTCTTGAGCATCGACTCCCGGCCCGCCCACCGGCTGGTCAAGCTCGCGGTCGCACGGGGGGTCGCCCCGGACCGCGCGTGGGACCGCGCCTTCTCGGGGCACCTGGAACGCCGTGAGGACCTGGCGGACCCCGTGACGCTGCGCGGGATCGGGACCGAACTCGGGCTCGACGGCTCGGAGGTGGACTCCCTGCTGGGCTCCGACCGGTACGCGGACGAGGTCGAGGACGACCACCGGGCCGCCGTGGCGAGGGGAATCGGCACGATCCCCTCCCTGGTGCACGGGGACCGCGTACTGAGCGGGGCACGGAGCGTCGACGAACTGGTGGACTTCCTGACCGGCGTGGAGGCCGTGCGATGAACACCGCCGACGCGGGCGAGGGCGGTCGGCGCGATCGGAGCACCGGGCACCCCTCGTGCGGGAGTTCCCGCCCCGTGGCCGGGGTGAGGTGGTGATCCGGGCGGGGGAGTCGGGCGTCCGGCGGTGACGACGGCCGCCTCCGGCCGTGCGCGCCGGGAGAGAACTCCGGTGCCACCGACCGTGGTTCGGTGGCACCGGGTCGGACCCGGGGTCAGAAGGGGCGGTCTCCGACGATCGCGACGCGCTCGGCCACGCGAGGGTGCGGGTGGTAGTCGTTCACCGCGTAGTGCTGGGTGGCCCGGTTGTCCCAGAACGCGACCGAGTTCGGTTCCCAACGGAACCGCACCTGGTACTCGGGGGTGTGCGCCTGCTGGAAAAGGTGGCGCAGCAGTGCGTCGCTCTCCTCCTTCTCCATCCCGACGATCCTGGTGGTGAAGGAGACGTTGACGAAGAGCGTGCGGCGGCCGGTCTCCGGGTGGACGCGCACCACGGGGTGCTCGACCGGCGGGAAGCGGTCCTGCCACTCCAGGAGCCGGTCGCGGTCGAGGAACCGGACGAACCCGGGGATCACGTCGTGGACGGCGGTGCGCCCCTCGATCCGTCGCTTGACCTCCTCGGGGAGGTTGTCGTAGGCGGCGGCCATGTCGGCCCACAGGGTGTCGCCGCCGACCGGCGGGACCTCCACCAGACGCAGGATGGCGCCGAGGGCGGGCGCCTCACGCCAGGTGACGTCGGTGTGCCAGACGTTCTCGTAGCTGGGCGGGGCCTCGCCCTTGGCGAACCGTGCCACGTGCGCGTCGTCGCCCTGGTCGATGAACGGGTTGGTCTCCAGCTCGCCCCACAAGCGGGCGATCTCCTGCTGGCGGACCGCGTCGATGGGCTGGTCGCGGAAGAAGATCACCTTGAACTCCAGGAGTGCGCGGTTGAGCTCGTCGCGCAGCTCCTCGTCGATCGTGTCGCGGAGGTCGATCCCGTGGATCTCGGCCCCGATGAGGGCACCGAGCGGGCGGACCTCGAACCGCTCGTAGGGGCGGGAGACGACGCCCTCGGGGAGGCGGCGCAGTGTGCGCGGCCCCTCGACCAGCGCGGTGTCCACGGCGGAGGCCTCCCGGAGGGTGCGGGTTGCCGCGGAGTCGGCGGTCAGGGTCATTTTTCCTGCCTTTCTGGTCGGAAATAACGACAAACTGGGGCGTCGGGCACGGGGCCAACGGCGGGTGCTCTGGCGGGGTGTCGGTCGTCGCCTGCCCCCGGCAGGGCGCCATCGTCGCGTCGGACGTCACGGGCCCGGCGGGCCCGGAGGGTCAACGGCGCGGAGGGGAACCCAGACGGCCACGGCGCTGGATCAGGCCCGGCGTTCCGCGACGGGCCCGCGCGGACCGGCGGGCGGTCGGGCGGCTCGGCAAGGGGGTTCCCATAGGAGCGAGGGTGCGGCACCGGAGGCGCCCTGTCAACCACCCGAAACCACGGGAAAGCCACCGATCCGGCTAAGGTAGGCATGCCTTACCTCAGCCGAACGGAGTCCCATGTCCCCCGGTCCCACCCCGCGCGTCCTCGCGTGCGCCCTAGCCCTCCTCCTGCCCCTCACCGCCTGCGGGACCTCCGACGACTCCGCCGGTGACGGCGCCGCGTCCGCCTCCGCCGACGGGGCCTTCCCCGTGACCGTCGAGCACGCGTTCGGCAGCACCACCATCGAGGAGGAGCCCGTCAACGTGGTCACCCTCGGTGTCACCGACGCCGACGCGGTGCTGGCGCTGGGCCTGGTCCCGGTCGGCAACACCGGCTACACGTTCTACGAGTCCGGTCTGGGCCCCTGGACCGACGACCTGGTCGGGGACGCGGAGCTGACCCGGATCGACTCCGACTCCGAGCCCAACGTCGAACAGATCGCCAACCTCGCCCCCGACCTGATCATCGGCGTCTCCGCCGGGTTCGACGAAGGCACCTACGCGACCCTCTCCCAGATCGCCCCCGTGGTCGCCCGCCCCGAGGGCGTGGCCTCCTACACGGTGCCCCGCGACCAGGCGACGGAGATCATCGCCACCGCACTGGGGCGCCCGGAGGAGGGCGCGGCGTTGAACGCGGCCACGGACGAGCTCCTCCAGCGCGCCCGCGACGAGAACCCCGGGTTCGAGGGTCTCACCGGCGCCGCCGTCCTGCCCTACGACGGGAAGTACGGCGCCTACCTGCCCGGTGACGCCCGGGGCCGGTTCCTGATGTCGCTCGGCTTCACCGTCCCGGAGGCCATCACCGAGCGGGACGGCGGCGGCGACTTCTTCGTGGAGCTGTCCACGGAGCGGGTGGACCTGCTCGACGGCGACCTGCTGCTGGTGATGAGTGACGACGCCGACTACGACATCACCGAGGGAGCCGCCGTCTTCGAGTCGTTGGACGTGGTGCGCGACGACGCCGTGGTCACCACGTCGTTGGACGAGCGGGGCGCGGTCACCTACAACTCCGTGCTCTCGGTGCCCTACGCCCTGGAGCACCTGCTCCCGCGTATCGGCGAGGCCGTCTCCTGAGGGGCGCGGCCCCGACGCCCTCGGAGGCGGGCGCCCCGGGTCGGCCCTGGTGGGCGCGGGGCCGACCAGGCTCCCGCCCCTCATAGGCTGGAATCTCCGGGGCGCTCCGCGCCCGTCCACCCCGCCCGCCCCGTCGGCACGTCCCAGATCGGAACCCCTTGTACCTGTCCCGCATCAGCCTCGACCCCAAGCGCAGCGCCGGAATGGAACAGTGGGCGGTGATGGGCCGGGCGATCCGCAGGGCCCTGGACCCCGATCCCGAGGCCGAGGCCCGCCTGCTCTGGGTACGCCTGTCTCCCACGATGCTCGTGGTCAGCTCCGACACCGCTCCCGCCTGGGGCAAGATCCCCGGTGCCGTGTCGGCCTCGATCCAGCCGTCGGTCCGGCACACGGAGGGTGAGACGGTCCGCTGGGAGCTGGTCACCGCACCGACCGCCCAGCGCGAGACGGCCCCGGCCGAGGAGGGCGGGAAGCCGCGCAGCAAGAAGGTGGCCCTGCCCGAGGAGGAGTTCCGGTCGTGGCTGGACGCCAAGCTGGGTGAGGCCCTCCAGGTGACGTCGGCGCAGTGGAAGAGGTTGGGCGGTCGGCCCGCGCGCCACCACTTCACCGGTGAGGCCGTGGTGCGGGACGGCGAGGCCCTCCAGGAGCTGGCCCTGAACGGGATCGGCGGGGGGACCGCGACCGGGGCGGGGCTACTCCTCACCTCGCCGCTGGAGAGCCGCTGACCGTGTCGAGGAGGCGTGGGTCGGTGACACGGCCACAGAAAGCCCCATTGCGGGATTTCTACGAAAAAGCTCTCATTCCGCCCATCTGTCGCAACCTCGTGTAGGAGTGTTGCATTCGGCGGGCAAATCATGAAGGTTTTCTCCTAAGCCCGAGCTGACCGCCGCACACGGACACCCGCAGGAGCGCCCCGACCGGGGGCGCCTCCCGTGTCCCCGGCCGTGCGGCGCAAGCCTGAAGGAGCAACCTTGGCGTACCCGAACCGGAACCGGCCCTCCACCGACCACGAGACCTCGGCTCCGATCCCCCGCACCGCCGCACCGCGCACCCGGCCCCGGACCGCGCTCCTGGCCGGAGCCCTGGCCACGGCGCTCACCGCGGCTCTGGTCCACGCGCCGCAGGCCGTCGCCGCGCCCGCGCCCCTGAACCCGCCGACCTGCGAGACCGACCCGGAGGCCCCGCCCAAGCACCAGATGCGGGCCGAGTGGATCGCCGGAGTGCTGAACATCGACTGGCCCTCCCGGCAGGGCCTCACCCCCGCGGAACAGCAGGCCGAGCTCACCGACCTGTACGACGGGGCCGTCGACAACGGACTCAACGCGGTGTTCGTCCAGGTCAGGCCAACCGCCGACGCGTTCTGGCCGTCGCCGTACGAGCCCTGGTCCGAGTGGCTCACCGGCGAGCAAGGCGGCGACCCGGGGTACGACCCGCTGGAGTTCGCCGTGGAGCAGGCGCACGAACGCAATCTGGAGTTCCACGCCTGGTACAACCCGTACCGCGTGGCCATGCACGAGGACGTCGACGCCCTGGTCGAGGACCACCCCGCGCGCCAGAACCCCGACTGGGTGTTCGAGTACGGCGGGAAGCTGTACTACGACCCCGGCGTCCCCGAGGCACGCGAGTTCGTCATCGAGGCGATGATGCACTCCGTCGAGAACTACGACATCGACGGCGTGCACTTCGACGACTACTTCTACCCGTATCCGGTCTCGGGGGCGACCATCCCCGACCAGGACACCTTCGCCGAGCACGGGACCGGGTTCGACGACGTCGAGGACTGGCGGCGGAACAACGTCGACCTCATGGTCGAGGGCATGAGCGACGCGATCAACGCCGTCAAGCCGCAGGTGAAGTTCGGGATCAGCCCGTTCGGGATCTGGCGCAACTCCAGCACCGACCCGAACGGCTCCGACACCAACGGCTCGCAGTCCTACGACAACCAGTTCGCCGACAGCCGCAAGTGGGTGCTGGAGGGCTGGCTCGACTACATCAACCCGCAGGTGTACTGGGAGATCGGTCTGCCCGTCGCGGACTACTCCGTGCTCGTCCCCTGGTGGGAGGAGGTGGCGGCGGGCACCGACACCCACCTGTACATCGGGCAGGCGGCCTACAAGGCGGGCAACGCCGGAGCCTGGGAGGACCCGAACGAGCTCTCCTCGCACCTGGATTTCAACCGCGACCACCCGGGTGTCCAGGGTGACGTGTACTTCAGCGCCACCTCTTTGCGCACCAACGCGAAGGAGGCCATGGACATCGTCGTCGAGAACCACTACTCCAGCCCGGCCCTGGTACCGGTGAAGGAGGACCTGGGCGGCACCGTCCCGGCCCCTCCGAGGGTGGGGGTGAACGGCGCGGGCGCCCTGGAGATCACGCCGGGGCCGGGTGAGGCACCGGCCTACTACGCGGTGTACGGCTTCGACGGCCGGCCCGCCCGGGGCCAGGCCCCCTGCGGGATCGAGGACCCGCGCACCATGCTCGGCACCGTGCGCGCGGGCGACGACGGGTCCGCGACGTTCGCGGTCCCCGAGTCCGGCGACACCACGTACTACGTGACCGCCGTGCACCGGCTGCACCACGAGAGCCGCGCCAGCAAGCCGCAGTACCTCCCGTAGGAGCTCTCCGACGGGGCCCGGCACGCGCACGTGCCGGGCCCCTACCCGTTCGACCTCGGGTGATCGCCCGGGCACCCCGCGTTCGTACCCCATCGGGGTAGGGGTATGCTGGCGCGCATGTCGCCGTGGGAACCGAGCAGCCGCACGGGACCCGCCTGGGCGCGGGCCCTGCTCATCGCCGTACTGTTGTTCGGCTTCGCCGCCATGTACACGCTGGGCCACCTCCAGCACGACGGGCACGCCCCGTCGGGCTCCCCCGCGATCCAGCTCGGCCAACCCGTCCCGGCACCGCACGCGGTGCCGCTGTACGCCGAGACGGACGACGACCGCCCCTCGGCCCTCCCCCACGTCGCCGAGGTCGCCGGCACCCCGTGGGACCACGGTGACAGCGCTCCCTCCGGTTCGGCCCACGCGGCGATGGCCGCCTCCGCGAGCGCACCGGACCTGCCCGAGCTCGACCCGACTTCGGTGTGCCTCACCCTCGGTTCCTTCGCCGTGGTGCTGCTCGGAGTGGCCGCCATCGCCTTCGCGCGCTGGCCCGGCCCCCCGGCCGACCCCTCCACCCCGTTGCGGCGGGCGCCCCTGCCGCCCGTCCCCACCCCCGACCAGCCCTCCCTGGCCCGTCTCCAGGTGCTGCGCGTCTAGATGCCCGCGCGGGACCGGCACCCATCGTGCCGACCGCGCGCCCCCGCGCCACCCCACGGCCGCGCCGGACCCGGTTCCCGCGCGGCGAGGAGACATCACAGAGGAAGGGTCGACATGACCTCGTACCAGCGTGCCCTGAAGAAGCGAGCCCTCACCGCGGCCGCCGCCGCGCTCGCCACCGCCCTGTTCGCCACCGCCTGCGGGGACGGGGGCGACGGCACCGCCGACACGACTCCCGAGAGCGAGGAGCGGGTGGCGGAGTCCAACGACGCGGACGTGATGTTCGCGCAAATGATGATCCCCCACCACGAGCAGGCGGTCACGATGGCCGATCTGGCCCAGACCCGGGCCGGCGAGGAGGTGCGAGAACTCGCCGTGGAGATCCGTGACGCCCAGGGCCCGGAGATCGAGCAGATGGAGGCGCTCCTCGACTCCTGGGGCGCCGACCGGGAGCCGGAGACCGACCACTCCGACATGGACGGCATGCTCTCCGAGGACCAGATGGCCGAGCTGGAGGCCGCCGAAGGCGAACGGTTCGACACCCTGTTCCTGGAGTTCATGGTGCTGCACCACGAAGGAGCCGTGGACATGGCCCGGGCCGAACTCGACGACGGTGTCAACCCCGAGGCGCGCGAGCTGGCCCAGGAGATCATCGACGCCCAGGAGGGCGAGATCCGGCAGATGAACGAGATGCTGGGCGTCGACGGCTCCGGCGACCAGGGCTCCGAGGACGCGGGCCCGAGCGAGGACGGCGGCGACGGCGACCACTCCGGTCACTGAGGTCCGCGCGGGGGCGGTGCGCCGCGCCGCCCCCGCGCCCCGGACCGGATCGGACGGATCGGAACCGCGGGCCTGGAGACGAGAACATGCGACACGGAACACACGGCCGTGCCCGCCCCCTGTCCGCGCTGGCGGCCGCGGTGCTGGTGGCCGTCGCCTCGGCGTGCGGGGCGGCGGAGGGCGACGGCGGAGCGCCACCACGGACCGCGGACGGGGCGACGAACACCCTGGGCGTGGCCCTGCCGGAGGAGGCCCAGCACGTGCACGGCGCCGGGGTGGACCCGGAGTCGGGCGAGGTCCTGGTGGCCTCGCACGCGGGCCTGTACACACTGCCCGCCCCGGACCGGCCCACCCGGGAGGCGACCGTCCCGGCGCACGTCGGACCCGCCGTCGACCTCATGGGGTTCACCGTCCGGGGCCCGGGCCACTACCTGGCCAGCGGACACCCGGAGGGCGACACCGACATGCCCGACCCCGTCGGGCTGATCGAGACCCGTGACGGCGGCCGGAGCTGGGAGGCGCTCTCCCTGGCCGGTGAGTCCGACTTCCACGCACTGGCCTCCGCTGGTGAGCTGGTGGTCGGGTTCGACGGCACGCTGCGCGCCACCGGGGACGGGGTGACCTGGACGGACCTGGACCCGGGTGTGGAGGCGGCCGACCTGGCCGTCTCCGACGACGGTGCGACCGTCGTGGCCGCCACCCCGCGTGGACCCGCGCGCTCGACCGACGGCGGGGCGGGGTTCTCGGCGGTGCCGGACGCCCCGCCGCTGGCCCTGGTCGACTGGGTTCCCGGCGGGTCGACGGTGTTCGGTGTGGCCGTGGACGGCGGGGTGTACCGCAGCGACGACACCGGGCAGACCTGGGAGCGCACCGGAGAGCTGCCCGGCTCGCCGGAGGCGCTGCACGCGGACGACGACCAGGTCATCGTGGTGGCCGACCTGCGGGTGGCGCGTTCCACGGACGGTGGCGCCACCTTCGGCGCCTGGTAACGCGCACCGGGGCTCGCCTCCCCCGGGAGGCGAGCCCCGACCCGCCCTTCGGGGCACCGGACTCCGTTGGCCCCCGAAGGGCGGACCGCGCCGCGACCCGGTGACGGCGGGGCTGTCAGACTCGGGGGATGGGAGAATTCGTCACCGTCCGGGACCGCCCCGAGGTCACCCTGTTCCTGTCGTCCCTGGGACCCGATACCGGGACGCCCCTCCTGGTGGTCCACGGCGGCCCCGACTGGGACCACAGCTACCTGCGCCAGCCGCTGGACCGCCTGGGCCGACGCGTGCTCATGCCCGACCTGCGGGGCTGTGGGCGCTCGACACGGGGGCTGGGGCCGGGCGGCTACTCCTTCGAGGCCGCGGCCGAGGACCTGGTCGTCCTCGCCGACCGTCTGGAGCTGGACCGCTTCGACCTGCTGGGGTTCTCGGCGGGAGGGCAGATCGCCCAGCGGGTCCTGCTGGCCGTCCCTGACCGGGTGCGGCGGACCGTGATCGCGTCGAGCACCCTGTGGCCGGTCACCGACGACGACTTCGGGCCCTGGCCCGAGCGCACCGCCCTGCGTGCCGCCGAGGCCCGGGTGTGGGCGGAGTCGGACCTGTGCGGCCCCGCCCTGGTACACGAGGCGGCCGTGGCGGGGGCCGAGGCCAACGTCCGCGACCCGGAGCGGCTGCCGTCCTACCTGTCCCTGTTGGAGCGGGTCACGTGGTCGGCGGAGTGGTTGAACCGCTTCGTGGCGGGCGCGCTGGACTCGCCACGGCCCCCCGAGGGCCCCGAACGGCTGCGCGCCCTGGCCGCCCCCCTGTTGTTCCTGCACGGGCGGGAGGACATGACCTTTTCCGCCTCGTCCGCGGAGCGCGCCGCCGAGTACCTGCCCAACGCGCGGGCGGTGGTACTGGAGGGGGCGGGGCACATGACCCACGTGGACCGGCCCGAGGCCTGGCTCGACGCGCTGGAAGCGTTCCTGTCGGAGCCCTGACCCCGGGCCGTCGGCGGTGTCCCCGCGCCCGGTTACGCGACGGCGGGGATGACGCTGCCCTGGTACTCATCCTCGATGAAGCGGACCGTCTCCGGGGAGGTCAGCAGCTCGACGAGGGTGGCGACGCGCGGGTCGTCGGCGTTGTCGGAGCGGGCCGCGAGCACGTTCACGTAGGCGTTGCCCTCGACCTCCTCCAGCAGGATGGAGTCCTCCTCGAAGTCGAGTCCGGCCTCCTGCGCGTAGTTGTTGTTGACGATGGCCGCGTCGACGTCGTCCAGGGAGCGGGGCAGCTGCGCCGCCTCCACCTCACGGAACCGCAGGTCGAGCGGGTTGTCCTCGATGTCGGACAGGCTGAAGGTGGCCTCGTCCACATCGTCGGCGAGCGTGATCAGCCCGCCCTCCTGGAGGAGCAGCAGCGCACGGAACTCGTTGGTGGGGTCGTTGGGGAGCGCGACCTCGGCGCCCTTCTCCAACTCGTCGACGGCGTCGACCCGGTTGGAGTACAGGCCGAGCGGCGGCAGGTAGATCTTCTCGACGGCGACCAGGTCCGTGCCGTTGCCCTCGTTGTACTCCAGCAGGAACGGCTCGTGCTGGTAGAGGTTGACGTCCAGCTGCCCCTCCGCGAGCGCCGCGTTGGGCGCGATGTAGTCGGAGAACTCCCGGACGTCCAGGTCGAGGCCGGCGTCGGCGGCCAGCTCCTCCTGGACGAACGCGAGGATGTCGCCGGCCGGAACGGCGGTGGCCCCGACGACGAGGGTGCTGAGCTCCTGGGAACCGGCCGCGTCCTCGGTCGGACGCGAGGCGTTCTCGGAGGGGGCGCCGCAGGCGGTCACCGCGAACAGGGCCAGGGCGGCGGGGACGGCGAGGGTGGCGCGACGCATGAGGGTCCTTTGCATACTGCGGACGGGTGAACTCGGGGAACACGAGAGGACGTTCCCCGCATTTCCTATTAACCCGATCTTAAATCAGAGATAACCGGTAATCCCAGCGCTCGTGACCAACCGCACAGGCCCTGACCAGCCCGAAGACGGGTCGCGTCTCCGGAAGGATCGCACACGCCGGGCCGCGCGCCCACACCGGGGCCGGTTCCCTCCTGACAGGGCGGGGCGTCTAGCTGGCCGGTCCTCCGCCCGGGCGCTGGAGTTCGAGGTGGCGCTCCTCGACCCGGAACCCCAGTCGCAGGTTGATGGCGCGCATGTGCTCGTTGCCCACCGCGTTCCAGGTGCGCGCCGCGGGGTAGTCCGGGAAGTCGCGGGCCAGCCGCTCCAGGTTGTGGACCTTCAGCGCCAGACCCAGGCGGTGGCCCCGGTGCGCGGACGTCACCAGGGTGTCCTCCTGCCCGGCGACGGCTTCACCCCGCACCAGGGAGGTCACCGTGAAGCCAGCGAGCTCGCCCGAGGGCGCCTCGGCGACGGTGACCAGGCAGACCGTGCCCGCCCGCTCCCTGCGCTCCTCCAGGGCGCGGACCCGCGCCGTGTCCCACACCTCGGGCCGGTACGTCATGTCGCCGGTGGGCATGTCCCGCTGCATGACCGTGTACAGGTCGGCGAGGGAGCCGACGAGGTCGTCGGGGCAGGCCCCCGTCCACGAGCGCAACCGGTAGCCGCCGGTGTCGGGGCGCAACCGTGCGAGGAGCACCGGGTCCACGGGCAGGTCGAGGAGGAGCGAGTCCTCCTCCAACCCGACCGCGAACCCGTGCCGGAGGGCGAAGCGCGCCCCCGGCCAGGTGTCCCTCGACCGCCCCCGGGGCAACGGGACCTCGGCGACCGCGACCCCGCGCCCGTGCGACTCCATCACCCGTTCGGCCTCGGCGAGCAGCCGGGAACCCAGGCCCCGGCCGCGACGGTCGGGGAGCACGGTGACGACGATCTCGGCGTTCTCGGTGTTCTGGGCGGACAGCTCCAGCATGAGCGTGCCGACGACGCGGTCGCCCTCCCAAGCGGCGTGGAGCAGGTAGGCGACATCGTCGCGGTCGGCCGTCACCGCGCCGCGCAGGGCCTCGCGCGGGATCACCGCCGCGTTCTCCCGGTCCGCCAGCCAGGCCCTCCGGTACGCCGAGTACCAGGAGTCGAAGACACGGGCGTCGTGGGGGTCGATCCGACCGATCATGTGCGGGTACCTCCTGGCTGTCACGGCACCGTCATCATGCACGGCCCGCTCACCCCGCGCCACGGGTTTTCCCGCCCGGCCGGACACCACGCGGAACGCGCGTCCCGGCGACCACCCGAGGCGCTGGAATCCCTTACGGGGTACTTACTCCGGCCGGGTAGAAGGGTTCCTACGACTCCCAACCGGGCCTCGGCCCACGGAAGAAACGAAGAGCGATGATCAGTGACGTGATCGACTGGTTCAAGGGTCTGTTCGGCGACACGGCGGAACAGGTCACCGACGGGGTGAGCCAGACCCTGGACCAGGTCGGCGGCGGGGCCGAGGAGGCCGTGGGCACCTTCCAGGAGGTCGGCCAGGACTACGGGCAGGGCGTCGCGGAGGAGGCCCTGGGCGGGGTGACCGACAGCGTGGCCGAGGGCGTCCAGGGGTTCCAGGAGCAGGCGGACACGATCGGCGGCATCGTGGAGGACCCGATGGGCGCCGCTGCCGACGAGGCCCGGAGCCGCCTGACCGGCGAGGGCTGAGCCGTCACCTGAGGTGCCCCGGGCGGCCGGGACACCGCGAAAACCCGGTGACACCGCCCTACCGAGCCGAATAGCGTCCCCTGGAACGACCGCGATCAGGGGACGGTGACGGATGGGCTGGCGTGCCTGGCTGCTGGTCGGCGGACTGTTCTCGGCGACGATGGGTCAGCGGTTCGCCGACATCGCCTTCGCCCTGCACGCCGTCCAACTGGGCTCCAGCGCCTTCCTCGCCGCCGTCCTGCTCGCCTCCGCGATCCCGGGTCTGCTGTTCGGCCTGGTCGGCGGAGTGGTCGCCGACCGCTCCCCGCGCTGGTGGTGGTGGCCGCTCGGCCTGACCCTCCAGGCCGGGGTGTTCCTGACCCTGGCCCGGCTCGACGCCCCCTGGCACCTGGTGGCGGGCGTGGCCGTCTCCAGCACGATCGGAGCGGTCCTGGGGCCGGTGGGCAGCAAGCTGCTGGGATCGCTGGCACGGGGCCACGAGAACCGCGCCGCGCGGGCCAACACGGCCGCGACCGGTACGGCGGCCGTCCTGGGCACCGCGTTGGGCGGAGTGTCGTTCGCCCTCGGCAGCCGGGGGACGCTGCTGGCCGTGACCGGCTGTGCCCTGCTCGTCCTCGCCCTGTGCGGGGCGGTCGCGCACCACCGGGGCTCGGTCACCACCGAGCGGGCCGCGTCCGACGCGGGGGCCTGGGTCGGCTTCCGGCGGCTGGCCTCCCCGGCCGTGTTCGGCACCGCCGGAACGCTGTGCGTGGTGGGCGTGGTCCTGGGTACCTCGGTGGAGGCGGTGTCGGGGGTGTTCGTGCTGACCGGCTTCGTGGGTGTGGGCGAGGCGGGCTACGGCTTCGCGGTCGCCTCCTGGGCGGCTGGGATCGTCGCGGGCGGGGCGCTGTTCGGCGGCTTGGCCCCGCACCGGCTGTCGATGCCGCTGAGCGCCGTGGGCATGGGAGCGATGATCGCGCTGCCCGCCGTGGTGGCCGTCCCCTGGGCGGCCGTGGCGTCTTTCGGAGTGGGCGGCGTGTGCAACGGGGTGTTCAACACGGCGCTGGCCACGGCGATCTGGACCCGGGTGGCGCCCTCGGAACACGGCCGGGCCTGGGCGGCGTTCCGGTGGACGGTCACCTACTGCCTGTTGGCGGGGTACGTGGCGGGAGCCCTGGCCGGGACCGGGGGCGCACGGCTTCTGGTGTTGACGTCGGGCGGTGCGGCGGCGCTCGCGGGCGCGGCCTTCCTCGCGGTGCGCGTCCGCGACGGGCGCGGGCACCCGCCCGCGCCGTCGACGGACTCCGTGTCCGGTACGACCGCACCCGGCCTGAGGCGCCACGGGTAGGGCGCTTCCGGCCAGGACCCCTGTCAGTCCAGGAACCTCTCCCCGACCACCTGGTCGGCCACCACCTCGCCGGTCGGGGTGAAGCCCGCGCCCCGGTAGAAGCCCTCCGGACCGCCCTCCCCGGGAACCCAGAGGACGGTGAGCCGGGTGTTCCCCCGGCGCCGGGCCTCCCGAGCCACCGCCTCGACCGCGAACCGTCCGTAGCCGCGGCCCTGGTGCGCCGCGGACACGTTCAGACGCCAGATCCCGCAGCGGAAGGCGTCGACCTCCGATCCGGGGTCGAAGCCGCCCATGACGAACCCGACGGTCTCCTCTCCCACCAGGACGAGTCGCGGCCAGGCGATGTCCGGTCCGGCTGCCCAGGCCTCGGCCAGCGAACGCTCCACCAGGGCGACGAACCGTTCCTGGTGCGGGTGGACACGCAGGTCGCAGGCGGCTCCGACGTTCTCCGGAGTGATGTCGACGAGACGGGGGCGGGGGGTGTGGTGTGCATGGGCACGACCCTAGAACGGCTCCGCGAGCGTACAAGCCGCTGTGGACGGACGGGGGTCGGCGGTTCAGCGGCCGGGCAGGGCGCCGCCGTTCACGCCGAGGACCTGGCCGGTGGTCCAGGAGGCGTCGGGCGAGGCCAGGAACTCGACGACCGCCGCCACATCGTCCGGGGTACCCGCGCGGCCCACCATGGTCTCGGCGGAGAGGGCGTCGTGCCGTGAGGAGCGACCGTCCCGCGCGCAACGTCTTTTTCCGTGTTCGGAGGAGGCGATCCCCCGACACCCGCGCGCGGGGACCGGAACACGGCGACCACCACGCGTAGCATTCCCCCTACTCAACGTCGTCGACGATTCTCCGCGGAGCCCACGTGATGCGTCACCCGAAGCCCCACCAGCTGGTCCTGCGCGCCGCCACCGGCGCCTCCATCCTCAACTCCGGGCTGGACAAGCGCGGAGCCGACGAGGACACCGCCATGGGACTGCACGGGACGGCCGTCGGAACCTACCCGTTCCTCGACAGGGTCGACCCGGTCACCTTCGCCCGTCTCCTGTCCGCCGGGGAGATCGCCCTGGGGACCGCACTCCTGCTCCCCCTCGTACCGAACCGGCTCGCGGGCGCCGGACTGACCGCGTTCGCCGCCGGTCTGCTCGGCATGTACCTGCGCACGCCCGGCATGCACCGGCCGCGCAGCCTGGCGCCCACACCCGACGGTGTCCCGCTGTCCAAGGACCTGTGGCTGCTCGGCGCGGGCCTCTCCCTGGTGCTGGAGGACTGCCGGAAGGACTGAGCGCGGCCGCCCGGACGGGTACGGCTACTGTGGTGCGCGCCCCGTCCCCGAACCGAAGGGCCGCCCCCATGTCCTCCTCCGCCCGCCGCACCGCCCTGGTCACCGGCGCCTCGTCCGGGATCGGCGCCGCCGTGGCCGCCGTCCTGGTCGGGCGCGGTTACCGCGTGTTCGGAACCAGCCGTGACCCGGAGACCGTCCCCACCCCGGTTCCCGGCGTCGAGTACCTGGCCCTGGATCTGACGGACTACGCGTCGGTCGAGGCCTGCGCCCGGGCGGCGGGCCCCGTGGACGTGCTGGTCAACAACGCGGGCGAGAGCCAGAACGGCCCGATCGAGGAACTGCCGATGGAGGCCGTGGAGCGGGTGTTCCGGCTCAACGTGTTCGGCGCGGTCCGCCTCACCCAACTGGTGCTGCCGGGGATGCGGGAGCGCGGGTACGGGCGCGTGGTGATGGTGGGGTCGATGCTGGCCAGCTTCCCCCTGGCCTACCGGTCGTCGTACGTGGCGACCAAGGCGGCGTTGAAGGGCTTCGCCGACGCCGCGCGGCGTGAGGTCTCCCCGTACGGGGTGGCGGTGACCACCGTGGAACCGGGGTCGATCAACACCGGGATCAGTGAACGGCGCACCCAGTACGTGGGCGACGAATCCCCCTTCCTGGACGAGTACCGGACCATGGTGGGCACGCTCAACGCCAACGAGGCCCGGGGGATCTCGGCGGAGCGGGTCGCCGGGACGGTGCTGTGCGCCGTCGAGGCCCGGCGGCCGCGCCCCCTGTACGCGGTGGGCAGCAACGCCCCGTTGGTGTTCGCCCTGCGGCGGCTGCTGCCCCGGGCGGCGATGCTGGGGATCGTGGCGCGCAAGCACGGTCTGCGCTGACCGCGCCCCGACGCGCTGGGCGGACACGGGGTACGGGGTGCCCGCCGCCATCGGGCGTTCGGGGTCCCTTAGGTTGGCCCTGACAGGCAACGATCCGTCCGGAGGTACACGCGTGACCAGTGTCGTGAAGTTCAACGTCCTGACCGTTCCCGAGGGTGGGGGCTCCACCCTGGAAGAGAGGTTCGCCAAGCGGGCCGGGCTCGTGGAGAACCAGGAGGGGTTCGAGGAGTTCCAGCTCCTGCGTCCGGTCGAGGGCACCGACAAGTACCTGGTCTACACCCGGTGGCGGTCCGAGGAGGACTTCCAGAACTGGGTGAACGGCCAGGCCTTCCGCACGGGCCACGCACAGGCGGCGGCCGACGCCCGGCGGGATGGTCAGGCTCCCGGCGGCCACGGCGGGCCGGCGGCGAGCAACAGCGAGATCTGGGGCTTCGAGGTCGTCCAGCACGTCAAGGCCGGCTGACTCCCGGGCCGCCCGGGTGGGAAGACCCTCGTGGGGCCCGGCGGGGTCACGGGCGTGGACACCGCTCGGGGTCACCGGCGGGCCCCGCCCTCACTCCTCGGGCCGCTCCGGTCTGCGCGCCTCGACGAGGTGGCGGGCCGAGTGAGCCACGAACGGCCCCCGCTCCCGAATCCGCTCGTGCAACTCCCGGAGCCGGTCCAGGTGGCCCTCCACCGTGAAGCCCGGGACCATCCACACGACCTTGCGCAGGAAGTACACGACCGCGCCGACGTCGTGGAACTCCATCCGGAGCCGTTCCGACCTCAGGTCGACGACCTCCAGCCCGGCCGCCTCCGCCCCGGCCCGGTCGTGGTCCGGGTGGCGGGCCTCGCGTGTGTCCCGGGGCTGCGGGCCGAGGAAGTACTCGACGAGCTCGAAGACGCTCGACGGTCCCACGTGCTGGGCCAGGTAGGTGCCACCGGGCGTCAGGACCCGGCTGATCTCGTCCCACCAGACCGTGACGGGGTGGCGGCACACCACCAGGTCGAAGGAGGCGTCCGCGAAGGGCAGCGGGGGCTCGTCGGGGTCGGCGACCACCGCCACGCCCCGGGGGTGCAGCAGGCGGGCGGCCCGGGAGACGTTGGGCGGCCAGCCCTCGGTGGCGACGGTGAGCGGCGGGTGGGTGGGGACTCCGGCGAGCACCTCACCTCCGCCGGTCTGGATGTCGAGGGCGGCGGTGGCCCGGGCCATCCGTTCACCCATCAGTCGCTGGTACCCCCAGGTGGGCCGCTCTTCGGTGGCGCGGCCTCCGAACCACGAGAAGTCCCAGCCCTCGGTGGGTTCGGCGGCGGCCTCGGTGACGAGGTCCTCGAATGCTCGGCTCATACGGGCATGGTGACCCACCGGATCGGTACGGGTCCACCCGGTTTCGTCCCGCCTGTGGACAACCCGACGCGCACACGCACCCGAACACACCTCGTCCAAAAGGGACTTGTGGGCGAGCGAAAGCCACCGGTATACATGCCAGGGCCGCGCCGACCCCCGACGCGGCGACGAGAAGCAAGGTGCGCGCGGCGTCCCCCCGCGAACACCGCGACCGCCCCCTCCGGGGTCTGCGCCCGCCACTGACCCTACCGGCGCAGGCACACACCGAAAGCGCAGATGTGACTGTTCTTCCGAACACCCTGACCATCCGCCCCATCACCGGCCCCGAGGAACTCGACCTCTTCAACCGGTTGCCGTACACGCTCAACGGCGAGCTCGCCAACGACCTCGCCGAGGGGCGTCGGCGCCCCTCCTGGATGTGGGTGGCCCTCGACGGCGACCGCCTCCTGGCCCGCATGTCCTGGTGGTGCCGCGCTCAGGACGACACCCCCTTCCTCCTCGACCTGTTCGACGTGGACGACGACGCGCGCGACGTCGACCTCACCGCCGTCGGCGAGGAGCTGCTGCGCACCGCGAACACCGACCTCTTCCCCGGTGGCGAGCCCGTCGCCCTGGGCGACACGCCCCCGCCGGAGTTCCTGCGCTTCGACGTGGCGGACTGGCGCGGGGACGAGACCTCCCGGCGCCGGGTGGAGACCCGCCTGAGAGTGATCGAGGGGTCGGGAGCCGTGCCCCTCGTCGAGCGCCTGCGCTACGAGTGGAGGGCCGACAACCCGCTCCCCCGCGACAGCGGCCGTCTGTCCTTCCGCGGCATCGAGGGCGAGGAGGACATCCTCGGCCTCATGACGCGGGCCCTGGAGGGCACACTGGACGCGCACGACCGACTGGACCTCCATAAGAGCTCCGCCGCGGAGGTGGCGGCGGCCAACTTCGCCGACGAGTTCGCGAACTACACGACGCCCCGCGAGTGGTGGCGCGTCGCGACGCTCCCCGACGGAGCCCCGGTGGGCTTCGTGATCCCGGCGCGGAACGCGTATCACCCCATCATCAGCTACGTCGCGGTGCTCCCCGAGCACCGGGGCAAGGGCTACATCGACGACCTGCTCGCCGAGGGCACCCGTGTGCTCAGGGACGCGGGCGCGACCTACGCGCGGGCCGCCACGGACCTCGGGAACGTCCCGATGGCCGAGGCCTTCACCCGGAGCGGGTACGACGCCATCAGCGGCGTGGTCAGCTACACCTGGTCCAGGTAGGCCCCGAGCAGCGGGGCGGGGGCGGGGCGCCGCCCTGCCCCGGCCCCGTGTCATCCGTCCGCCGCGTCGCGGGGCAGGACGCGCAACGAGCTGACGAGATCGGCGGCGAACCGGTCCAGCGGTGGGAGGCCCTCGGCACCGCCGCCGAAGGCCTCCAGGAAGCCGCGCTGGAAACAGGCGCCGACGAGCAGTGCCGCCGTCGCGTCCGGGTCGGTGTCCGGCGCCAGCCGACCGAGGTCGCGCTCCGCACCCAGATACCCGGCGACGGCGCGATTGACGTTGTGCGGACCCGCACCGTGGGCGTCCAGGCCCTCGCGGTGGCGCCGAAGCAGGGCCGGTTCGGCGAAGAGGGAGCCGAGCATGGGCGCGCCGTGCCGGAAGAACGGCACGGCGCCGACGACGACGTCGCACAGGGTCGCCCGGACGTCACCGCGTCCCACGCGCTCGGGGAGCGCGGCGAGTTCGGCGACGAACGGCGGAAACCGGTGCCGCAGGACCTCCAGGAAGAGCTCCGACTTGTCGGCGAAGTGCTTGTACAGCGTCGCTTCGGAGTAGCCGCTGGAGCGGGCGATCTCCTTGGTGGTGGCGTTGGCCAGGCCCAGGCGTTCCATCACCTCGGCCGCCGCGTCCAGGATGCGCTGCCGGGTCTGGGCCGTGGTGGGCCTGGGCCCGCGCTTCCTGGTGTGGTCCTGCACTGCGCGGCTCCTAGGGAGTGGTCGTCGGCCGTGGTGTCGGGTCGGTCGTGCGCCCCGTGAGCGCCCGGCGCAGGCGCACCAGTTCTCCGGCGACGTACGGTCCTGCGAGGAAGACCCCCGTCACGGTACCGAAGGCGACCCAGGCCAGGAGGGCCGCCCCGGGGTCCGCGATGGTCGCGGCGCGTTCGTACACCCAGTACAGGGAGGCCGCGTAGGCGGCGGCGCCCGCGAGGAGGACCGCGCCCCGTGGTGCCCCTTGGAGCGCGGCGGTGAAGAGGGCGAACATCGGCGCGAGGAACAGGCCCGGTTCGTGGCCCAGGAGGAGGAAGGCGGCGTAGGCGCCCGTGGCGGCGAACAGCACGGTGAGCGGGCGGGTACGGGACCAGTACAGGGCGGCGCAGCCGACGCCGACCAGTACGAACGTGAGGGTGTCGGCCGGACGGGTGGCGCCCCACCCGGCGACCGGTGCGAAGGCGTCGCCGCCCACGGAGGCCAGGGTGGCGGCGAGTTCGAGCAGGAGGACGAGGCTGGCGGCGACGGGGACGAGTGCTCGTGCGCGTGGGTTCCGGGTGGGAGCGGGAACGCCGGGGGTCGCGAGGGGGCTCACGGGACCCCTTATGGTTAGTGGGTACTTACTAACCATAGGGTCTCGGCGGAGGAGGATCAAGGCCGGGACGGGCGCGCGGTGCGGGGTCAGCGGGTCCCGGCGATGATCCGTCCGGTCTCCGCGACCGCCGCCAGCAGGTCCTGGGGGTCGGCGGTCATCCCCGCGACCACGAAGTCCACCTCCTCCAGACCGGCCGCGGACAGCAGCTCCTTGTCGTTGGTCACCCACTGCCCCCTCGCCGCGAGCACGGCGTGCGCCGCGTGGGAGGCGGCCTGGGCCACCAGCCCCGCGCACTGGGTCACCCGCCCGTGCGGCGCGTGGGCGCGCTCGGCGTAGTCGAGGGTGGCCGACGCCATCCCGCGCCAGCGCGGCGGCGCGCTCCGCCTGAGCGCCTCGGGGTAGGCGGGTCGCGGCAGGTCGCCGACCAGCACCCGGCCCAGGGCCAGTTCGGCCACGACCAGATAGGTGGGGATACCCACCAGGTGGAACAGGAGCGGCTCGACGCGAAACCGCCCCTGTTCGGCCTCGGCCAGCTCGTGCTCCAGCACGTCGAGGTCGCGGTAGTGCACGTCCACCCGACGGCCGTCGATCCTCAGCCAGGCCCCTCCGTCGAACACGCCCCCGCCCCAGCCGCCGAGCTCCGAGACCTCCCCCTCCCAGCCCGTGTCACGCAGGGACCGGGGAGTGAACTCACCCCGGGAGCCCCGGTAGTGGACGGCGAGGTCCCAGTCACTGTCGGGTCGGTGCGTGCCCCGGGCCCGCGAGCCGCCGAGGCTGACCGCCGCCACCCCCGGAAGGGCGGCGAGCCGGTCGGCGGTGGAGGCGAGGAAGTGTTCGTCGGTAAGGGTCATGGTTCCCATCATGACCGCGCCGGGAGGGTCCGCCCACCGGTTGCGGCCGCCTGTGGACCACCGTTGGCGCGACGGTTCCGGCCGCGCCTAGGCTGCGGGCATGAGGCTGCCGCTCTCCGACGACCCGGCCCTGAACGCGCTGCGCCCGGAGGAGGTCCACGTGGGCCTGTCGGGCGCCCGCGTCTTCCGTCTGCGCGACGACGCTTGCCGGGCGGCAGCCGTCCTCAAACGGGTGCCGGACGATCGCCCCGACCTCGCCGACGCGCTCGGCGACGAGGTCTCCCGGGCCACGTGGCTGCGGAGGTCCGGGTTGACCGTCCCCCGTGTCCTGGAGCGGGAGAGGAGCGCGGCGGGCCCGCCCCGGTGGGTGGTCTTCAGTCACCTGCCGGGCACCCCGGCGCACGAGCCGGGGGTGGCGCTCGAACACCCCCGGCTGGTGGAACTGCTGGCCGAGGCGGCGCGCACCGTGCACGACTCCCCCGTCTCCCCCGTCGGCGGCGTCGTGTCCCACGAGGGGTTGGGGGAGGAACTGGAGCGGGCCTGGGAGCGGGTGGACTCGGGCCTGGTCCGACGCTCCTGGAAGGGGAGCAGGTACGAGGGGACCGACCCCGCCCGAGCGCTCGCCGAGGTGGAGCGCAGGGTGGAGCGGGCCGGTCCCCTGCGTGAGGTGGTCACCCACGGCGACTTCTGCCTGCCCAACGTCCTGGTCACGGCGGACCGGCGCTGGGGGCTGGTGGATCTGGGCCGGGCCGGGGTGGCCGACCCCCACCGTGACCTGTCGGCCATGGTGGGGAGCCTGCTGAGTCGGCTGAACCCGCACTTCGGTCGGACCGACGCGGACCGCTTCCTGGACGCCTACGGGCGGGACCGCGTCGACCCCGAACTGATCTCCCTGCATTTCGGGGTCGACGACTTCTTCTGGCCCGTGCCGACGCGTTGACGGTGGCCGGTTCAGTCCTCCAGCGCGTCGTCACCCCGCCTGCTCGGCCTGACGTTGCCGTTGCCGTTGCCGTTGCCGTTGCCGTTCGCGGAACCGTTGCGGCGCTGTTGGCGCCGGAGCCTGCGTGAGCGGGCGGAGAGCGGCGCCCGGCGCCCCCGCTGGGCGCCCGAACCCTCCGCCGTCTCCGCCTGGAGCGCCCGCACCAGCGCGAACATCATGAAGAAGCCGATCACGAAGAACGGCAACCCGAACACGATGATGGTCTGTTGCAGGGCGTCCAGGCCGCCCACCCCCGAGGCGGTGAGGACCGTCGCGGCCACCACCCCCTCGGTGACACCCCAGAACACGCGCTGCCGGGTCGGTGACTCCTCCGTGCCCGAGCACAGCATGTCTACCACCAGGGACGCGGAGTCCGACGAGGTGGTGAAGAAGATGATCACGATGACGATGCACATGGCGGAGACGAAGGTGGTCCACGGGTAGTGCGTGAGGAAGGCGAACAGGGCGCCGGGGATGTCCCCGTCGACCACGACCTCCTCGACCAGGCCACCGCCCTGGTTCATCTCGATGTCGAAGGCGGAGAGGCCGAACACGCTGAACCACACGATGCTGAAGGCGGTGGGCAGGCCCAGCACGCCCAGCACGAACTCGCGGATGGTGCGCCCCCGCGAGATACGGGCGATGAAGATGCCGACGAACGGGGACCACGTGATGGTCCACGCCCAGTAGAAGACCGTCCAGGTGCCCTGCCATCCGGTGTTGCCGAAGGTGTCGTTCCAGAACGAGAGGGGGATGAGCCACTGCGCGTAGACACCGGTGGTCTCGATGACGCCCTTGGCCAGGTAGAGGGTGGACCCGGCCAGGAACACGAAGACCAGCAGCGCCACCGCGATGACGATGTTGATCTGGGAGAGCCACTTGATGCCCACGTCCAGCCCCGTCGCCACCGAGATGACGGCGACGCAGGTGACGATGGCGATGAGGATGACCTGGTTGACCCGGCTCTCCTCGATACCGAACAGGGTGTTGAGTCCACTGTTGATCTGCATGGTGCCCAGGCCGATGGTCACGGCCACGCCGAACAGCGTGCCCAGCACCGCGAAGACGTCGATCGCCCGGCCGAAGGGACCGTTGATCCGGTCGCCCAGGAACGGGTGGAAGATCGAGCTCACCCGGAACGGCAGCCCCCTGCGGTACACGAAATAGGCGAAGGCCAGCGCGGGCAGGCAGAAGATGGTCCAGGTGTGCAGCCCGAAGTGGTACAGCGTGAAACCCATGGCCTGTTGCGCGGCCTCGACGGTCTCGGGTTCGACGTTGCCCTGCGGAGGATTGGCGTAGTGGCTGATGGGTTCGGCGACACCCCAGAACATGAGGATGCTTCCGATTCCGGCCGCGAACAGCATGCAGAACCATGAGGTGTTGCTGTAGTCGGGTTTACTGTCGGGCGGCCCCAGGCGAATACGGCCGAAACGGCTGGAGGCGATCCAGATGAGGAAGACGAGAAAGGTGGTCACGCCGAGGATGTAGAGCCATCCCAGGTGGGACAGAATCCACGTGGACGTGGCACCGAAGACCAGGTCCACCGTGTCCGTGAAGGTGATCGCGCACACCACGAAGAACACGGTCAACGACGCCGAGGCGAAGAAGATCGCCGGGTTCGTCTCCAGACCCATCTTCCGTGCCAGTTTTTCGAACATACCGGCTGCTTTCTGGTGGTTCGGGCTGGTTCGTCCGGTGGGGCCCCGCTCCTTTCCCCACGAATCGACTCGGGGCAGGGACACACAAAGGGAAGACGACTTCCCTTCCGTCACATGCCCACATTCTGGCAGCGAAACCAGCCCTCACAGGACAAAGAACCACCACTACGAGAAACCC
Source organism: Nocardiopsis sp. NPDC007018 (assembly GCF_040635075.1). Lineage (NCBI taxonomy): Bacteria > Bacillati > Actinomycetota > Actinomycetes > Streptosporangiales > Nocardiopsidaceae > Nocardiopsis > Nocardiopsis sp. NPDC007018. The sequence goes on along the minus strand of NZ_JBEYHA010000011.1, from coordinate 21,961 downwards.
CGCAAAAAACGGCCGACAAAGCCTGACAAAACTTCACTGGCACATTTATCACCAAAAATACTGACAAACTACGCCTCGTAGAACACCGTTCACAGCGGCCACAGCGCGTCGGCCCCGCGCCCGACTCACAGCAGAGCGGGGTTCGTCCCGGAGCGCTCGGGGAAGGAGGGCCTGCGAACCGGAGCCCGAACCGACCCTGGGAGTGCCTCGTGGACGCAGTGCTGTTCGACATGTTCGGAGTGGTCGCGATGGACCAGTCCCCGACGGTCCGCGCCATGATGGTGGAGTGCTCCGGCCACGGCCACGACGCCTTCTGGACGGCCTACTGGTCGCCGCGCCAGGACTACGACCGGGGCGACCTGGACGGCCCGGCCTACTGGCGGGCGGTGGGCGAGCTGCTCGGCACCGGCTTCTCCCCGGAACGGGTGGAGCGCCTGATCTCCCTGGACCTGGACAGCTGGTCGCGGGTGAACGACGCGTCCGTGGCCCTGGTGCGGGAGCTCTCCGACGCGGGCGTGCCGCTGGGGCTGCTCTCCAACATCCCCCCGGAGCTGGCGGCGCGCTTCGAGGAACGGCACCCCGACGTCCTGGAGCTATTCCCGACGCTGGGGCTCTCCTGCCGCATCGGGCACGCCAAACCCGAGGCCGGGGCCTACCGGTGGTGCCTGGAGCGCATGGGCGCCCGGGCCGGGGACGTCCTGTTCGTCGACGACAACCGCGCCAACGTGGAGGCCGCCGGAGAGCTGGGCCTGCGGGGCCACGTGTTCACCTCGGCGCCCGACCTCCGCCGGGCGCTGGGGCGGGACTGAGCCCGTCCTCGGCGGCGGTCGCGTGAGCGCCCCCGAGTCCGGGTGCGACGGGAGGGCCCGTCAGGCGTCGAACTCGCGCAGGAGCTCGGCGACCCTCTCGGGCTGCTCGTAGAGGGACAGGTGACCCGCCCCCTCGATGGTCCGCACGTCGGTGTCGAGGAACCGGCGGGCCGGGCCGTGCAAGCGCGCGGGCGAGAAGAACGGGTCGTGGGACCCGGTGGCCACCCGGACCGGGGTACCGGACCACGCCAGGAAGGCCTCCGCGTGCAGCGGGGTGGGCGTGGAGTGGGTACGGCAGTGGCGGGCCACCAGTGTCAGCCACTCGGCCTCGGTGCGGTGCTCCTCGCACCCGGTGTCCGTGGACGGTCCGCTGAGGAACTCGATGAGCCGGGTGCTGGTCTGCTCGTTGGGGTGGATCATCCACGGCAGGGTGGCGCGCATCGACTCCGAGCTCAGCCCCGCCGCGGTCAACCCGGCCGGGTTGAGCAGGAGCATTCCCGCGACGAGGGGGTTCGGGGTCGAGGACAGCGCGATCGCGGCGCCCCGGGAGTGTCCCAGCACGATGACCGGCCCGTCGGCGATCTGGGGCAGGAGTTCGTCGAGCCAGGCACCGTAGGTCTCGATCCGGGCACCCGCGGTCCGCTGGTTGCAGCTCAGACCGGGCTGCCCCGGAGGGTCGACCAGCAGGACCGGCCGGTCCGCGGCGAGCGCGCGGGCGGCGGGAACCGTGGTGGCGGCGTTGAAGTTGGTGCCCGACAGGACCAGGACCGGGGTACCGGTCCCACCCGAGGCACGGAAGGCCTGCGTGGGGCCCAGCCGTGTCTCCACGGGCGGAAGGGGCCCGAGGTCGGGCCACTGGCTCAGGGCCTTGTGACACCAGGCGTGGACTGACCGCTCGGCGGTTTCGGAGCGGTACACGCGCGCTGTGCGCAGGGGGACGACGGTCATGGATCTGGTTTCGCGTAGAGAGAGATGTGGTGTCCGCCGCGTGAACTTCCCGGCGCACCAGAGAGGACTGTACGCCTCTGTTCGGCCCCCCGCCACTCCGGAGCGGGGGTCCTCGGTGTGGTGTCGCCGACCCGGCGTCCGCAGCCACCGTTCACCCCTCCCGATCTGTCACCGATTGTGGGTGTTTGCCCTGGTGTGGACCATGATGATCCCGGCCGAAACCGGCCGTCGGCGGGGTGCGGACCGATGCGGAATCGTCGCCGTCCCCGGCGTTCGCGGTCCGGTGTCGGCCCCCGCCGTCGGCACCATCTCCGAGGGCCGGGCACGGAGGGCGACCGAACGCCTCGGGTCCGCCGGGCGGCGCTCGGCGGACCCGAGGCGGGGCGACCGTGACGAGGAACACGGCCGATGGCGCCGCCCCGGAGCCTGTCGGGTGGATCGTTCCCCGTCCTCCCGTCGCCCCCCGATGTCCCCCCGGCGCCCCTCCAGCATGTCCTCCTGGCGGGACGGGCTGCGCGCCCTCCCCTCGGCCTCCGACGACACCGTTCGAGTGCTGGCGGGCGATGTCAACGCCACGCTCGACCACGCGGAGACGCGCCGGGTCCTCGATCGGGGGTACACCGACGCGGCCGCGCGCCTCGGGCGGGGCCTGACCGGGACCTGGCCGGTGGGCGGCCCGCTCCCCATGGCCGCCATCGACCACGTCCTGGTGGACGAGAGGGTCTCCGTGGACGGGCTGGAGGTCCTGGACGTGCCGGGTACGACGCACCGGGCGCTCGCGGTCCGGTTGACCCTTCCCGGCGGGGCGGTGTGAGCCCGCGACAGGACACGCGGATCTGCCACGCTCCGGAACGGTTGCCTCACTCTTAGGTATCCCACAGGTCGGGGTGGGTACGGTCGCCGCATGAGCGAGCCGACCGCACCCCGCCTCCAGGTGGTCCTGCCCAACGAGTCTCCCGACACCCCACCGGAGGCCCTCGTGGACCTGGGCGTCCGGGCCGAGGACCTGGGCGTCCACTCCGTGTGGCTGCCGGACCACCTGCTGCCTCCCTCTCCCTACGGCTCCGTGTTCGGGGGCGTGTACGAGCCCCTGGTGACACTCGCGTACCTGGCGGCCCGCACGGAACGCATCCGGTTGGGCACGTCCGTCCTGGTACTGCCGATGCGCGACCCCTTCGTGCTGGCCAAGCAGGTGGCCACCCTGGACCGCGTCTCGGGCGGCCGGTTCACGCTCGGCGTGGGCGTGGGCTGGTCACGCGAGGAGTTCGCGTCGGTGGGGGCGGACTTCTCCGCCCGGGGAGCCCGGGCGGACGACGCGCTGGCGCTGCTGCGGCACCTCTTCGAGGGCGAGGGCCCCTTCCACGGAAGGTTCCACTCCTTCGAGCACGGTGTGTTCGAGCCCCGCCCTCGGCAGCGGGTGCGGGTGATGGTCGGCGGAGGCTCGGAGCCCGCCCTGCGCCGCGCGGCCCGGTGGGCCGACGAGTGGCAGGGGGTGGACCCCGACCCCCTGGTGTTCGCGGCGGCGCGGGACCGGCTGCGGGATCTGACCCGGCGCCCCGTGGACACCGGGGCTCGGATCGCGTGGACCGGCGGAGAGGAGGGGTTCGCGCACGCCGTGGCACGGTTCCGCGGGCTCGCGGAGGCGGGCGCGGACGCCGTGGCGGTGTGGTTCGGCGAGGCGGAGGGGTTCGAGGCGCGTATGGTGCGGTTCGTGGCCGCGCTGCGCTGAGCGGGACCGCCGGGGTCTACTCCTGTCGGCCCAGCAGACGGCGCCCGCCGTACTTCTTGTGGATGGCCTGCTTGGACACTCCGAGGACCTCGGCGATCCGCGCCCAGGTGGCCCCCTGGTTGCGGGCGCGGCGCACCAGGACGGCCTCGGACCGTTCCGCCTCCGCCCGGAGCCGCACCACGGCCTCCAGACCGGTGAGGGGGTCGTCGCCGTCCAGGGCACGGGCCAGCGCGGTCAGGTGTTCGGCGTCCATGGGTCAACAGTAGGTGACCGCACCCGGGATCGGGAGAGTTCACGACCAACCGGGGGGAACCGGTTCAAGCCTCCGGGGCCTTCGGAAACGGGTCGCTAGGTTGGGCCCATGCTCACCATCGAACGCGCGCTGAAGACCGACGTGGAGGCCATCGTCTCCCTGCTGGCGGACGACCCCCTGGGCGCCCGCCGGGAGACACCCGACGACCTGACCCGCTACGTCGAGGCCTTCGAGGTCATCGACGCCGATCCCCACCAGTACCTGGCGGTGGCCCGCCGCGCCGGACGGGTGGTCGGCACCCTCCAGCTCACCGTCGTCCCGGGCCTGTCACGACAGGGGGCCACCCGCGCCCAGATCGAGGCGGTGCGGGTGCACTCCGACGAACGCGGCGGCGGACTGGGGGCCACGCTCCTGGAATGGGCCGAACGCGAGGCCCGGGGCCGGGGATGCGTGATGCTGCAACTGACCTCGGACGTCAAACGACAGGACGCCCACCGCTTCTACCAGCGGCTGGGCTACGAACCCAGCCACATCGGCTTCAAGAAGAGACTGGTCTGAACCAAGGTGACGACGGGCGGCGGTGCACCACCCACCACTCCCTCCAGGAGGGACTGGCCCACCGCCGTCCCCGATCCCGGCCCCGAGCCGTCTCCCGGGGGCGGGTCAGCTCCTGCGCAGCAGCACCGCGAGGCCGAGGGCGAGGGCGAACAGCAGTCCCGCCCCGACCCTGCCGGTGGCCGCCATCCCGGACACGAACGCCTCACGTGCCGTCTCGGCGAGGTCCCGAGCGGCGTGGGGCAGCCTCTCGGCGACGGCCAGGGCCGCGCCCAGGCTGGAACCGATCACCTCCACCCCCTCGGCGGGAACGTCGTGCGGCAGGCCCGCCTCGACCCTGGAGCGGTACACCGCGGCACTGACGGTGCCCAGGACCGCGATCCCCAGCGCGGCCCCGAACTCGTTGGCGGTCTCCGACACCGCCGAGGCGGCCCCCGCCCGGTCCGGGCTGACCGCCGCGACCACCACGTCCACCGCGAGAGCGACCACCGGCCCCACGCCCATGCCGACCGTCGCGGACCCGACCAGGACCCACCAGGTGGGCGGGTCGGCGGGGGTGAGTCCGAGCGCGAGCATTCCCGAGGCCGAGAGCAGGGCCCCGGTCACGAACACCGCCCGGTGCCCGTACCTCCTCGCCGCACCGGCGGCGAGCGCGGAGGTCACCGCCACCGCGGCCAGGACGGGGAGCAGCAGGAGCGCGGCGCGCAGGGGTGAGAACTCCCGGACCAGCTGGAGGAACTGGGCGGTGTGCAGCATCATGCCCACCAGCGTGAACATCATGAGCGCACCGGCGAGCACGGCCCCGGTGAAGCGCCGCTCGGCGAACAGGGAGACGTCGACCAGCGGGACGGGCAGCCGTCGCTGGCGCCGCACGAACACCGCCCCGCAGCACAGCCCGACCAGCAGCGCCGCGGTGTTGGCCGGGGTCACCGCGAGCCCCTCAGCAGCGTCCTTGACCGCCCACACCACGGGCAGCACGAACGCGAAGGAGAGGACCACGCTCGGAGCGTCGAGCGGGGCGGGGTCCTCGGCCCGGTACTCGGGCAGGACGAGGGCCCCCACCACCACGAGGGCGATGACGACGGGAACGTTGACCAGGAACACCGAGCCCCAGTCGAAGAACTCCATCAGTCCGCCGCCGACCACGGGCCCGAGCGCCGCTCCCCCGGCGAAGGCCGCCGTCCAGAGCCCGATGGCGCGGGTGCGTTCGGCGGGGTCGGTGAAGACGTTGCGGATCAGCGCGAGCGTGGACGGCATGAGCGCGGCCCCGCCGACGCCCATGAGGGCGCGGGCGGTGATCAGCGCCTCGGGGGTGGTGGAGAGCGCGGCCGCGAGGGACGCGGCGCCGAAGAGCGCGGAGCCCGCCAGGAGCAGGCGCCGCCGCCCGATCCGGTCGCCGAGGCTGCCCGCGGTGATCAGCAGTCCGGCCAGGAGGAAGCCGTAGGCGTCGAGAATCCAGAGGGTCTGGCCGGTGGTGGGAGCCAGGTCCGCCGTGATGGAGGGGACGGCCATGTACAGGATGGAGATGTCCATCGAGGTGAGGAGCACGGGGACGACGAGGACGACGAGGGAGAGCCATCGCCGTGTGTGGTCGCGTCTGGTCTGCGCGGTCATGACGGTCTCGGTTCACTAGGGGGTGGGTACGCTGTACGCACCTGACGGGTACACCGTACGCAAGTGTTAGCGTGACCGCAACGGCCGAGCAGGGGTGAACGTGGCGGCACACACGCTGAGCAGGGAACGGATCGTCGAGGTCGCGATCGGCCTCGCCGACGCCGAGGGTCTGGACGCGGTCTCCATGCGCCGCGTCGCGAAGCACCTCGGCGCGGGGACCATGTCGCTCTACCGACACGTCTCCGACAAGGAGGAACTCCTCCGGGAGATGCTCGACTCCCTGCACTCCCGTCACGCCTACCCCGACCCGGGCGACCTGGACTGGCGCGCGCGCATGCGCCTGCTGGCCCGACACGACTGGGAGATGTACACGGCCCACCCCTGGATGCTCACCGCCGCCGCGACCCTCGCTCCGCCCGTGGGCCCGCACATGCTCGCGTCGATGGAGTGGGCGCTGACCGCCCTGGAGCCCCTCGGACTCAGCCCGGGGCAGGCGGGGCGCGCGATCATGGCGGTCACACACCACCTCCAGGGCAGTGCGCGGATGGCCCTGGCCCCCTCGGAGACCCATCCGCGGAACCCCGACGGCGGAAACGCGGCCACGGGCCCGGCCCCCGGGGACGCCTGGCGCGGCAGGCTCGGCGGCGACGACCTCTCCGCCTTCCCCCGAGTGGCCGCACTGGTCGGGTCCGCCCCGGAGGACGACGAGACCGGAGGCGAGGACTGGGTCATGACCGGCCTGGAGATGGTCCTGGACGGGATCGCCGCCCAGTCGGGCACGAACACGGCGGCTCCGGCCGGGACCACCCGGTCCGCCCCCGGCCCCGGTCCGACCGGGCGGGCCCGGGCGTGAGACGACCCGCCGGGCCGTGAACGCCCCGGCCCCGGGGGCCCGCCGTCAGGGCGTCACGATGTCGAACGAGGGGTCCGGCCGGTCCAGCACTCCGAGCAGCCGGTCCAGCAGCTCCGCGTCCCCGGCGAACGCCATACCCTCGGTCCCCTTGCCCGCGAGCAGACGCAACAGGCGGAACTTGTTGAGCGTGACCGTCAGCCCGGGCTCTCCCCGACGCGGCTTCTCCCTTGTGGTGAGCGCACCGTTGGAGAGCGTGGTCCGGTACGTGGTGTCCAGGTCGGTGAACACCCAGTCGACGGCGAACCGCTCGTCCCAGGCGCGCGGCCCGTTGACCCGGATCGCCAGCGACTCGAAGAGCTGGTCCACCGACAGCGCCGCGGCCATCCCGGTACCCAGGTTGGACGGCAGGTCCGGTCTGCCCTGCCGCAGCTCGGCCGCTCCCTGTAGGTAGAAATTGCGCCACGTGCCGTTCTCCGAGCCGAACCCCAACCGCTCGTACACCCCGGCCAGGGCCTCCCGCGCCCGCTCGTCGCCCGGCTCGGCGAACACCGCGTGGTTGAGCAGCGTCGCGGCGAACCTCAGGTCGCCCCGGTCACGGAACTCCGCCGCGCGCGACAGCACCTCGTCCACGCCGCCCATGCACTCCACGTACCGCAGCGCGGCCTCCTCGGGAGGGTGCTCCCACAGATGGGCCGGGTTGCCGTCGAACCAGCCCATGTAGCGCTGGTAGATCGCCTTCACGTTGTGGTTGACCGAACCGTAGTAGCCCCGGGTGTGCCACTCCCGCTCCAGTCCCGGGGGCATCCGCAACTGTTCGGCGATCTCCGCGCCCACCCACCCACGGTTCATCAGCCGCAGCGTCTGGTCGTGCAGGTAGGCGTACATGTCGCGCTGCTGGCACAGGAGTTCCACCAGCTTCTCCGTGCCCCAGGTGGGCCAGTGGTGGGACGCGAAGAGCACGTCCGACTCGTACCCGAACAGCTCCACCGACTCGTCCAGGTAGCGCGACCACACGCGGGCGTCGCGCACCTGGGCGCCGCGCAGGGTGAGGATGTTGTGCAGGTTGTGGGTGACGTTCTCCGCCATGCACAGGGCACGGTGGTCGGGGAAGTAGAAGTTCATCTCCGTGGGGGCCTCGGTCCCCGGGGTCATCTGGAACACGATCCGCACCCCGTCCACCACCTCCTCCTGCCCGGTGCGGGTGATCTCCCGGTTGGGCGCGATCAGGGTGACGGTGCCCATCGACCTGGTCTGGCCGAGCCCCACACCGATCTGCCCGCGCGGCCCGACCTCCAGGCGGGACCCCGTGTGGAAGAGGTTGCGGCGGGCCATGGCGGGACCCGCGTGCACGTTCTCCGCCACGGCGTTCTCCAGGAACCCGGCCGGGGCGAGGATCGGGACCGTGCCGTCGGTGACACCGCCGACCCCGCCGAAGTGGTCGACGTGCGAGTGCGAGTAGACGACCCCGCTGACGGCCCGGTTCCCCCGGTGCTCGCGGTACAGGTCGAGCCCGGCGCGCGCCGGCTCGGCGGAGATCAGGGGGTCGATGACCAGGACGCCCTGGTCGCCCTCCACGAGGGTCATGTTCGACAGGTCCAGGCCCCGGACCTGGTAGATCCCCTCGGTGACCTCGAACAGCCCCTGTTTGGCGCACAGCTGGGACTGGCGCCACAGGCTCGGGTTGGCGGTGTCGGGGCACTCCCCCTGGAGGAAGGCGTACGCGTCGGCGTCCCACACCACACGCCCGTCCGCGTCCCGGACCTGGCCGGGAGAGAGCCGCGCGACCAGGCCGCGCTCGGCGTTGGCGAAGTCGGTGTCGTCGGAGTGGTCGGGCCCGTGACCGGTCATCACTGCTCCTCGTCGTACGGACGCGGCTCGTCCGGCCGGGGGCGAACCGCGTGCCCGGCCCGGTGGAGACGCCGGTGCTCGGCGTCGGCGGCGTGGGAGCGGCCGGTTCCCCCAGGGGGTCGGCCTCGGCGGCGCCTACTCGGAGCGCAGGGCCTCGACGAGCTCCCGCTCGTTGTCCTTGGACAGGTTGGTCTGGATGACCGTGGGGTCGAGCGGACGGAACGCGTCGACGACCCGGTCGATGGTGGCGTCGGCCGCGAGCAGGAAGACGGCGGCCCGGTCCCGCTGGAGCTCGGAGCCGATCTCACGGATCATGTCGTCGTCGATACCCACGTCGCTGAGGCGTCCCGCGATGGCGCCCGCGCCCGCGCCGACGGCCAGACCGAGGAGCGGGTTCAGGAAGAGCAGGCCGATGAGCGTCCCCCACAGGGCGCCGCCCGCCGCCCCGTACCCGGTGAGGTTCACGGTCTGGTGGATGCGGGGACGGCCCTTGTCGTCCTTGTAGGCGTAGGCGGCGTCCTCCAGTTGGAGGAGCTCCTGCTTGTTGAGCTCCGAGGCGATGTCGAGCGCCTTCTCGGCGGTGTCGCGGTCGGCCACCCCGAGTACGATCAGCTGCGCCATGGGTGCTGGTTCCCCCCGTCGTCGTCCGGCCCGCCGTGAGCGGGCCCGATCTGCGGGAGCGTTCCCCGGGCCGTCTCAGGCCAAGGCCAGTGGGAGGGAGCGATCCCGCAAAGCCCCGAACGGGCCGACCGGGACCTGTGCCGGCGGCCCGGACGGGCGCCCGGACTCCGACCCGGCCCGCGCGGCCGTCAGGCGGTCACACGCGGCGGGCCACCACCAACTGGGTGGTGTAGGGCATCAGGACCCGGCCGTCGGGGAAGTGGCGGTCGGCGACGGCCCTGATCTCGGCGCGGGTGCGCTCCTCGCCGAGTTCGCGGACCACGGCCGCCGTCCGGCTGGAGGAGAGCGCCGCCCCCAGGTACTCGTCGGTGGTGAGCTCCCGGGTCCAGGGGTGGGTGTGCTCGACCACCCCGGTCAGGCCAGGGGTCCCCGCGAGTTCCCCGACCAGGTCGTACCGGCGGTGGTGGCGGTCGTAGCCGGGGCTGTACCGCTCCAGGAGCCCCTCGTGGTCGTCGACGAACGCGCTGCCCGAGAGGTCCCGGTTGTTGTTGAGCACGGCGAGGGTGCCGCCGGAGGCCAGCAGGCGGACGGACTCGGCGTAGAAGGCGGGGCGGTCGAACCAGTGCAGGGCCTGCGCGGTGAGGACGAGCACGGCGGAGCCGTCCGCGAAGGGGACCTCCTCCGCGCGGGCGGCGACGTAGTCGACCCCGCCGCCCTCCGCCTGGGCGGCGCGGAGCATGTCGTGACCGGGTTCGACGCCGACCACCCTGGGACCGGGACCGAAAAGCGCGCGCAGGGCCCGGGTGGAGATGCCCGTGCCCGAACCCGCGTCGAGCAGCAGCCAGGGGTCGGGCCAGGCGTCCGTGGCCCCGGCGCGTACGTGTTCGCGCAGGGTGTCGAGGACCCCTTCGGGGTAGCCGGGACGGAAGGCGCGGTAGTGGTCGGTGAGACCGGCGAAGGCCTGGGTGCGGTCTGCGGCGCGCCCGCACCCGGTGTGGTCGTCGCTCATCTGTGACCCTCTCGTCGGGGTGGGGGGACCCTCCGAACGTAGCCGAGGGTGCGCCGGAGGGCGGCCCCGTGACGGTGCGACAACCGGTGTGGACGGGATCGGAAGGGGCCGTGCGCGCCCTGGTCCCGAGCGACGGTGGGGGTGCTGTGGGGTCGGAGCCCACGCGGTGCCCGAACCGAGGCGGGAACGGCGGGTTGTCCACAGATGCACGGCCGGGGCTGGCGCGGGCTCCCCCGGCCTGGTGTCCTGGGAGGGTCCTCGCCGTTCCGCCGCGCGCAGGAGGCCTCCGATGCGCCACCGGCCACCGCCACCCGCCACCCGTCACGCCCAGGCGATCGACCTCCGCACACCCGCGCGGTCGCCGTGTCCGCACCAGCCCGGGACGGCCGGGCCTCCCCGGGATGTGGCCCTCGGCCCGGCCGCCGCCCGGTGCCCCAGCCGTGGCAGACGGCGCCCCTGGGCGAGGAGTGCCGGTCGGCCCGGCCGGTCAGGCTCGTCGGGCGGGCCGGGCGGAGCGGGCAAGGCCCGGCCGGTCGGGCTCGTGGGCTCGTCGGGCGGGTCAGGCTCGTGGGCGGGCCGAACTGATCGGGTTCGGGGAGTCACCGGTGTCGGTGTATCGACGAGCGGAGGACGTCATGTGTCTTGTGCCACAAATTAACCAAGTGGTAAATTCTCCGCGCCCCCCGTACGACGCGGCGCCGCGTACCGGGGCGACGGCGGCACCCGACCGTAGTCTCGGAGCGAACCAGGACTTCGCCGCCCCGGTGGAATCCGTGGCGCGACCGACCGCGAGGAGACCGACCAGTGGCGGACGCACACCGCACCCGGCCGAGCAAGGGTGAGCGCACCCGGCAGCGCATCATCGACTCCGCCACCGAACTGTTCTCGCGGTCCGGATACCGGGCGGTGTCCCTGCGCGACATCGCCGCCCACGCCGGGATCACCCACGCCGGGGCACTGCACCACTTCCCCAACAAGGAGGCCATGCTCCTGCACGTCCTGAGCAGGCGTGACGAGGCCGACGCGCCGCTGGTCCTCAGCCCCGACCTGAGCCACCGCGAACTCGTCGACAACATCGTGCGGATCGTGGAACGCAACACCGCGACCCCCGGGCTGGTCTCCCTCTACGTGAACCTGTCGGCCGAGGCCACCGACCCCGCCCACCCCGCCCACGCGTACTTCGTCCGCAGGTACCGCGTCCTGCGCGAGCACCTCACCACCGCGTTCGCCGGGCTTCTCGGCGCACGTGCGCACCCCGCTCCGGAGGTCGCGGCCCGGCAGTTCGTCGCCCTCCAGGACGGACTCCAGGTGCAGTGGCTCCTCGACCCCGACTCCGTGGACATGCGGACCGTGGTCACCTCCTTCCTCCGGGGCCTCGGAATCACCGTCCCGGCCCCCGACGACAGCAGCACCGACCCCTCGGAAGACAGGACCGTATGAGCACCGCACCACGACCCGACCTCGCCGCGAAGGCCTCGGCCACCTCCGGTTCCGACACCTGGCACAGCACCGGGGTGGAGGGCGTGCTGCGCCCCCTCCACCTGGCGGACGGCCCGCACGGGCTGCGGCACCAGCCCGAGGAGGGCGACCACCTGGGCATCGGCGGGAGCGTCCCGGCCACCTGCTTCCCGCCCGCGGTGGCCCTCGGCTCGACCTGGAACCCCGACCTCGTCCGCCGGGTCGGCGCGGCCCTGGGCGGCGAGGCCAGCGCCCAGGGCGTGGACGTGGTGCTGGGCCCGGGCATGAACATCAAGCGCTCACCGCTGTGCGGGCGCAACTTCGAGTACGTCTCCGAGGACCCGCACGTCACCGCGCGCATCGCCGCCGCCCTGGTGAGCGGCGTCCAGTCGCGGGGGGTGGGCGCCTGCGTGAAGCACTTCGCCGCCAACAACCAGGAGACCGACCGGCACCGGGTCAGCGCCGAGGTGGACGGGCGCGCCCTGCGCGAGATCTACCTGTCCGCCTTCGAGGAGGTCGTCCGTACGACGTCGCCCGCCATGGTGATGAGCTCCTACAACCGGCTCAACGGGGTGTACACGAGCCAGGACCCGTGGTTGCTGACCGAGCTCCTGCGCGACGAGTGGGGGTTCGAGGGCGTGGTGGTCTCCGACTGGGGCGCCGTGGTGGACCGGGTGGCCGCGGTACGCGCCGGACTCGACCTGGAGATGCCGCCGAGCGGTACCGACCGGCTCGTCGTGGAGGCGGTGGAGCGGGGCGACCTGGACGAGTCCGTACTGGACACCGTGGTGGACCGGCTGCGGCGCCTCCAGGAGCGGGTGTCCACCGACCCCACCCTCCCCCTGGAGCACGAGGCGCACGACGCGCTGGCCCGGGAGGCGGCCCGCGAGGCGCTGGTCCTGTTGAAGAACGAGGGGGGAGTCCTCCCGTTGGCCCCCACGCGTTCGGTCGCGGTGATCGGTGAGTTCGCCCGGAGCCCCCGTTACCAGGGCGGCGGCTCCTCCCGGGTGGTACCGACCCGGGTACACAGCGCGTGGGAGGCGTTCGAGAGCGCCCTGGCGGACGTGCGGTTCGCGCCCGGCTTCACCGTGGACGGGACGACCGACCCGTCCCTGGCCGAGGAGGCGGTGACGGCCGCCCGCGAGGCGGACACGGCGGTGCTGTTCCTGGGGCTTCCGGACGAGGCCGAGTCCGAGGGCTACGACCGGACCACCCTGGACCTGCCCCGGAACCAGCTGGAACTGCTGGCCCGGGTACGCGAGGTCAGCGAACGGGTGGTGGTCGTGCTCTCCAACGGCGGCGTGGTGTCCGTGGCGGGATGGCGGGGCCTGGCCGACGCCGTGGTGGAGGGCTGGCTCCTCGGCCAGGCGGGCGGGGCCGCCACGGTGGACGTCCTGACCGGGGCGGCCTCCCCCTCGGGCCGGCTCACCGAGACCGTCCCCCTCAGGTTGAGCGACCACGCCACCTACCTGAACTTCCCGGGTGAGAACGGCGTGGTCCGGCACGGGGAGGGGGTGTTCGTCGGCTACCGCCACTTCGACACCCTGGACGTGCCGGTCGCCTACCCCTTCGGGCACGGGCTGACCTACACGACCTTCGCGTACTCGGAACTGGAGGTCGCCCCGGCCGGGGACGGGGCGTGGACGGTGACGTTCACCGTGACCAACACCGGTGACCGATCCGGGCAGGAGGTGGCCCAGCTGTACACGGGGATCGAACAGGACTACCCGACCCGGCCCCGGCACGAACTGCGCGGGTTCGCGAAGGTGGACCTGGAACCGGGCGGCAGCACCCGGGTGGAACTGCCGCTGACCGGTCGCGACCTGTCGGTGTGGGACACCCGGGACCAGCGCTGGTCCCTGGCGGCGGGCACCTACACCGTCTCCGTCGGGGCCTCGTCCCGGGACCTGCGCCTGCGCGGGGAGATCACCACCGACGGAGACCGTTACGTGCGTCCGCTGACCAAGTACTGCACCGTGGGCGAATGGCGCTCGCACCCGATCGGCGGGCCGGTGATGGAGGAGGTCATCGCCGCGTTCCCGGGGATGGACGACCTCGCGCCCGAGATGCTGGAGATGGCGCGGTCGTTGCCGGTCGTCACGCTGCGCACCTTCGGGTTGGGCGTCACGGAGGAGATGGTGGACCTGTTGGTGGACGATGTGGAGACACGCAGAAGGGCGGCCGTGGCACGCGGCGAGTTCACCGGCTAGGCATCACGGGCGGTCCGGTTCCTGGCGCACCGGGTCCAGGGCCCCGGCCACCACCGGGGCGCGCCCCGGTGGTGGCCGGAGACGGGTGCGCGCGGGTGCGCCCGAGTGAAAACGGGTACGGGCAAGCGGGGCCCCGCGCCCCTCTCCCCTCCTACCTCCTCACCCCCCAGGAGCCCCCCGTGAAGCTCTACGCCGACACTCCCGTGCGCGCCGTACTCCAACTCGTTTCCGACCTATTCGCCCTGGTCTGGGTCTGCGCGTGGGTCTACGCGGCCCTGACCCTGCGCGAGGCCGTCCTGACCCTGAACCGCCCCGGCGAGCTGATGGCGAGCACCGGGGCGGGGTTCACGGAACACATGGGGACGGCCGCGGAGAACGTCCGCCAGGTGCCCTTCGCCGGTGACGCCCTGGCCACGCCCTTCGACAACCTCAGTGACACCGGTGCCACGATGAGCCAGGCGGGCGAGTCCTTCCAGGAGACCGTGGGTACGCTCGCCGTCACCCTGCCGCTGCTCGTGGTGGCGATCCCGCTGTACCTGGTCGCGGCGACCTGGCTGCCCATGCGGGTGCGGTGGATTCGCCGGGCCACCGGAACGCGCCGCCTGGACCGGCTGGCCCCGGACGCCCAGGCCCGGCTCCTCGCGCTGCGGGCGCTGTCCTCGGCCTCCACCAGCCGGTTGCTGGAGGTGCACGCCGACCCCGCCGGAGCCTGGCGCGCCAACGACCCCGCCACGGTGGCGGGCCTCGCCGACCTGGAACTACGTCGCCTGGGTCTGCGTCCCCGGCCCGCCCGCTCCGCCACCTAGACGCACGGCCGGTCGGACGGCTCAGTCGACTCGGACGAGCCCGCGCCTGAGGGCCGTGGTGATGGCGGCGGTCCTGTTGTCGACGCCGAGCTTGTCGAACACGTGCACCAGATGGGTCTTGACGGTCGCCTCGCTGATGAACAGCTCGCGTGAGATGGCCCTGTTGGACAGCCCCCGGGTGAGCAGGCCGAGGATCTCCAGCTCACGACCGCTCAACACGGGGCTCGGCGACCGGAGCCGGTCCATCAGCCGGTTGGCGACACCTGGGGCGAGCGCGGTCTGACCGCGTGCCGCCGCGTGCACGGCCTCGCACAGCTGGTCCGGGGGCGCGTCCTTGAGCATGTACCCGGTGGCGCCCGCCTCGACGGCGGCGAGGATGTCGCCGTCGGTGTCGTAGGTGGTGAGCACGAGGACGGGCGGCGGTGGGTCGAGCTCGGTGACGCGCCGGATGGCGGCCACGCCGTCCATCCCGTCCCCCAGTCTCAGATCCATGAGCACGACGTCCACCCCCGCCGTTCCCCCGCGCCGGGTGAGGGCTTCGAGGGCGGCGCGGCCGTCCTCGGCCTCGGCCACCACCTCCAGGTCGGCGCGTTCGGCGAACATGGCCTTGAGCCCGTGCCGGACCACCGGGTGGTCGTCCACCAGGAGGATGCGCAAGGGGCGCTCCCCCGGCACCGGTCCTCGGGTCAGACGTCCGTCGCGGTCACCCATCGTCCTGTCCTCCACCGTGTGCTCGGGGTCCGTCATCGGTGTCGCCGGGTCGGCGGTCGTCGGCGCCGTTCGCCCGTTGTTCCCGTGCCAGGGGGAGGCGCACGGCCACGGCGGTGCCCTGCCCGGGCGCGGACTCGACCTCCAGGTGGCCGCCGAGGTCGGTGACACGTTCGCGGAGGGCGACGAGCCCGTAGCCGGTGCCGTCGTCCCTCGGACCGGTCCTCCCCGGGACGAACCCCCGCCCGTCGTCGTACACGTCCAGGGTGACCTCCCCCTCCAGGTAGCCGAGGGTGACGACGGCTCTGTCGGCCCGGGCGTGCGCGCCGACGTTGGCCAGACTGGACTGGGCCGCGCGCAGGAGCGCCACCTCGTAGCCGGACGGGAGTTCCGTGGGGGCTCCGTCCGTGCGGAACCGGCAGTCGATCCCCTCCGTGCGGCCCACCCGTTCGCAGAGCCTCCCCAACGCCTCCGGCAGGTTGGCGCCGGTCAGTGAGGGCGGTGCGAGGTCGCGAACGAACCGGCGGGCCTCGGCGAGGTTGGCGGACGCGCTCTCCCGGGCTTCCGCCACCCGGGTGGCGGCCAGCTCAGGGTCCCCGGGCAGCGCGTTCTCCGCCGAGCGCAACAGCAGGATGACACTGGACAGACCCTGGGCGAGCGTGTCGTGGATCTCCCGGGACAGTCGCTCCCGCTCGTCGAGGACCCCGGTGCGGCGCTGGGAGGCGGCGAGCTCCCCTCGTGTGCGGGTCAGGGTGTCGATGAGCGCGCGGTGCCGCTCGCCCTCCCGTCGCAGGGCCGAGTAACCGACGGCGATCGCCACCGCGAAGACCGCCCCCAGGACGGGGCCGAGCACCATCCCGGCGGTCAGGTGCGCGGTGTGCAGCGCCTGGCCGAGGACCACGGCGGCGGTGATGACGACGACCGCCAGGACCGAGTGGAGCCCGCGCAGCAGGTGCAGGTGCAGGAAGTACAGGGGGAACGCGAGCCACACGAAGTCGGGCCCGGCCCAGGCGAGGGCTCCCCAGAGGCAGGTGACCGCCGCCAGCCACACGAGGGAGCGGGTCCGGTGGAGGTCGTGCCGGGCGGCCAGCGCCCCGGCGCAGTAGACGGCGCCGAGCAGCACGGCGCCGCAGAGAACCGTCCAGTACGCGCCGTGGGCTTGGCCGGTGTGGGTGAGCGCGTACCGGGCGGCGCCCACGGCGAGCAGGAACAGGAAGCAGGCGTGCAGGAGCAGGCGCAGCGTCCAGAGCACCCCGGTCACTCCGGGCGGTTCGTGTCCGCGCACCTCTGCGTTCCGCATCAGTGCAGCGTACGCGGCTGTCGGGGCCGACGGTATCCATCGTTCGACGGATGTCGGGGTCCGCCCTCCGTGCTCCGAACGGGCTCCGTTCACCCGATGTGCGCGGCGGCGCGGGGGCGCGAGTGTGGAGGCACACCACATCCGAGTCACCAGAGAGAGGGGGCCGCCGTGTTCGTCGCGCTTCGGGACATCCGATTCGCCCGGGGGCGGTTCGTGCTGATGGGCGCCGTCGTCGCCCTGATCACGCTGTTGATCGTCCTGTTGTCGGGGCTGACCGCCGGGTTGGCCGACCAGTCCACGTCGGCGGTCGCGCGTCTGCCCGCGGACCGCGTGGCCTTCGGGACCACCGGTGACGGCGTACCGGAGGAGTCCTTCGGAGACAGCGCCGTCACCCGCGACCAGGTGGACGCCTGGTCCCGCGCCGAGGGGGTCGAGTGGTCCGAGCCCCTGGGGGTCACGCAGACCCGGGCCGAGCTGGGCGGCGGTGACGGCGCGGCGGTCGCGCTGTTCGGCGCGGTCCCGGGCGGCGCATTGGCCCCCGACGGTCTGGAACCCGGCCCAGGGCTGGTCATGAGCCAGGACGTCGCCGGGGAGTTCGGGGTGGGCGTGGGGGACGAGGTGTCCGTCTCCGGTACCGGGTTGACGGTGACCGCCGTCGCGTCCACCGGCCACCACAGCCACCTGCCCGTGGTGTGGACCGACCTCGACGTCTGGGAGGGGATCGACCCCCGGGCGCGGCACGCGGAGGGGGACGACGCCCCGGTCGCCACGGTGGTGGCGGCCCGGGGTGTGGACACGACCGCCGCCGTGCGGGCGGACGAGGAGGCCGCAACGGTGTCCACGACCCTGTCCGGCAGCCTTCGGGCGATCGGTTCCTTCTCCTCCGAGAACGGTTCCCTGGTCACCATGCAGGCGTTCCTGTACGTGATCTCCGCGCTGGTGGTCGGCGCGTTCCTCACGGTGTGGACCGTCCAACGCGGCGGTGACATCGCGATCCTGAAGGCGTTGGGTGGCTCCACCCGCTACCTGCTCAGGGACGCCCTCGCCCAGGCCCTCGTCGTGCTGCTCGCGGGGTCCGCCGTGGGCGGGGCGCTGGGGGTGGGTCTGGGCGCGCTGGCCGGCGCGGTGCTGCCGTTCTCGCTGACCGCCGCGACCACGCTCGGACCGGTGGCCGCCATGGTCGTGCTGGGAATGCTCGGCGCGGTCCTGGCCGTCCGCCGGATCACCTCCGTCGACCCTCTGACCGCCCTGGGAGGCGTGCGATGAGCCTGGAACTGCACGACGTGACGTTGACCCACCCCGACGGCGACGGGGTGGTGACCGCCCTGGACCGTGTGTCGGTCGAGGTGGCCGCCGGAACGATGACGGCGGTCGTGGGCCCCTCCGGTTCGGGCAAGTCGAGCCTGTTGGCCGTGGCCGCCACACTGGTGGGTCCGGACTCGGGCCTGGTGACGGTGGGCGGGGTCCGTACACGGGGCCTGTCCCCGGGTGACCTGAGCCGGTTGAGGCTGGAGCGGGTCGGGATCGTCTTCCAGCAACCCAACCTGCTCGGTTCCCTCACCGCGGTGGAGCAGCTGATGGTGGCCGGGCACATGCGTTCGCGGCCGCCGCGCGAGACACGCGGGCCCTCGATGGAGACCCTGGCCGCGGTGGGACTCACCGGCAAGGAGCACCGGCGTCCGCACCAGTTGTCGGGGGGCGAGCGCCAGCGCGTGAACATCGCCCGGGCCCTGGTGGGGCGACCGAGCGTCCTGTTGGTGGACGAGCCCACCGCGGCGCTCGACCACGAGCGCGGCGGCCGCGTCATGGATCTGTTGGCGGAGGCGACCGGAACCTTCGACGTGGCGACCCTGCTGGTCACGCACGACACCGAGTACCTGGGCACGGCCGACCGGGTGCTGGAGATGCGCGACGGACGTCTGGGCCCCTTCGCGGTCGGCCCGGGGGCGGGCTGATCCGGGTCAGGGCACCTGGTAGACGGTGTCGCGGACGTCGGTGACGGCCATGTGGCCGGGGGCGTGGCCGATCGCGAACTCCGGCGCGGACGCCGCCACCGCCGCCTGCGGGGTGACGCCGCAGGCCCAGAACACCGGTACCTCGCCGTCCCGCACCTCCACGGGGTCACCGTAGTCGGGCCGGTCCAGACGGGTGATCCCCAGGGCCGAGGGGTCTCCCACGTGGACGGGCGCCCCGTGCACGGCCGGGTAGCGGGAGGTGATCCGGACGGCGTCCGCGACCTGCCCAGCCGGGATCGGGCGCATGGACACCACGAGCGGCCCCGAGAGGCGTCCCGCCGGCCGGCACTCCCGGTTGGTGCGGTACATCGCGACGTTGCCGCCGGTCTCGATGTGGCGGACCGGCACCCCGGCCTCCAGCAGCGGGGTCTCGAAGGTGAAGCTGCATCCGATGAGGAAGGACACCAGGTCGTCGCGCCACAGGTCGGTGACGTCGGTGCGCTCCTCGGTGAACGCGCCGTCGCGGTACACGCGGTAGGCGGGCAGATCGGTGCGCAGGTCCCCGTCGAAGATCGACGCGGACACCTCGCCCGGCTCGGTGACGTCCAGGACCGGGCACGCCTTGGGGTTGCGCTGGGCGAACAGCAGGAAGTCGAACGCGAGGTCGCGCGGGAGCGAGATCAGGTTGGCCTGGGCGTACCCGGAGCTGTAGCCCGAGGTGGGCACGCGCAGCCCCGCGCGGAACAGGGCGCGTGCCCGGGCCGGCGGGAGGTCGGCGGGGGAGGCC
Organism: Nocardiopsis sp. NPDC007018; assembly: GCF_040635075.1. Taxonomy (NCBI): domain Bacteria; kingdom Bacillati; phylum Actinomycetota; class Actinomycetes; order Streptosporangiales; family Nocardiopsidaceae; genus Nocardiopsis; species Nocardiopsis sp. NPDC007018. The sequence goes on along the minus strand of NZ_JBEYHA010000011.1, from coordinate 2,498 downwards.
TGCTCGGGGCGGGCCTGGTCGGTGTCGTCGGTCATCGGTTCGTTGCCTCTCTCTTCTCCGTATGGTCACTCTCGGGCGCGCGACCTCACGGGACGAATCGGACGCGGGTGCCGGGGCGTGCCTGGGCCGCTCGGGGCAGGTCGGTCGAGCGCACCACCGCGATGACGGGGTACCCGCCGGTGACGGGGTGGTCGGCGAGGAACAGAACGGGTTCGCCGCCGGGCGGTACCTGGAGTGATCCGGGGACCATGCCCTCGCTGGGGAGTTCGCCCTCGCGGGAGCGCTCCAGCACCGGCCCGGAGAGCCGGGCGCCGACCCGGTCGCTGCGGGAGGTCACCTCGTACTCCCCGGAGAACAGGGTCGTGAGGGCGTGTTCGGTGAACCAGTCGTCGCGCGGGCCGAGCACGACCCGCAGGTCGACCGTGTCACCGCCGACCGCCGCCACGGGGGCGTGGTCCACACAGGGCAGGGCCGTCGGTGCGGGTCCGACGGGCAGCAGGTCCCCGACGGCGGGGACGTCGGGCCCCAGGCCGGCGAGCACGTCGGTGCTGCGGGAGCCCAGGACCGGCGGCACCGCCACTCCCCCGCGCACGGCCAGGTAGGAACGCAGGCCCCGGGCGGGGACGCCGAGGGAGAGCTCGGCGCCGTCCGGCAGGTGGAGGACCTCGTTGAAGGCGGCACCGCGCCCGTTGACCCGGACCGGCGCCTCGGCCCCGGTCAGCGTCACCGTGACCGCCCCGCGCGCGCGGACCCGCAGTCCGCCGAGGGTGACCTCCAGCGCGGCGGCGCCCCCGGGGTTGGCGAGCAGCCGGTTGCCGAGGGCGTAGGAGTCGGCGTCGGCGGCGCCGGAGCGGCCCACGCCGAGGGAGGCGTGCCCGAAGCGCCCGGTGTCCTGGACGGTGGTCATCGGTCCGGTGGCCAGGACCTCCAGGGCTGCGGCGGAGCCGCCGGTCACCGCGCTCACGCGACCTCCTCGAAGCGCACGCGGACACCGGGGCGCAGGAGGCCCGGGGGGTCGCGGTCCAGGTCCCAGACCGCGGCGTCGGTGCGGCCGAGCAGCTGCCAGCCGCCGGGGGAGCTGCGCGGGTACACGCCGGTGAACTCCCCGGCCAACGCCACCGATCCCTTGGGGACGCGGGTGCGGGCCTCCCCCCTGCGGGGCACGTTCAGGCGCGGGTCGTCGCCGACCATGTAGCCGAAACCGGGGGCGAACCCGCAGAACGCGACCGTCCAGGTGGCGGCGGTGTGGGCCCGCACCACCTCGAGCGGGCTGAGGCCGGTGAGGGCGGCGATGTCGTCGAGGTCCTCCCCGTCGTAGTGCACGGGGACCGTGACGGTCTCCCCCGTGCCCAGGTCGGCGGCGGCGCCGAGCCGCAGGCCGGTGACGGCCTCGGCCACCCGGGCCGGGTCGGCCCCGGGCTCCAGCCGCAGCAGGACGGTGCGGGCGGCGGGGACGACGTCGGCGACGCCGGGTAGCGGCTCCGCCTCCAGGGCGGCACCCAGGGCGATCACCTGGGAGAGGTCGGCGACCTCCACCAGCACCCCGGTGTCGGCGCAGTTCAGGACGCGCACGGACGGCTCCAAGTCGGGACGGGCTCGGTCAGGCGGACGGGGCGGTGAAGGGGGTGATGGTCACGCCCTCGGCGCGCAGCAGTTCGGCGACCGCGCGGGCGATGTCCACCGCGCCGGGGCTGTCGCCGTGCACGCACAGGGAGTCGGCCCGCACCAGGATCTCGGTGCCGTCCACGGCCTCGATGGGCTCGCCTCGGGCGATGCGCAGACAGCGGGCGGCGATGGCCTCGGGGTCGTGCAGGACGGCTCCGGGTTCGCGGCGCGAGACGAGCGTGCCGCGCGGTGTGTAGGCGCGGTCGGCGAAGGCCTCGCGGTAGGTGCGCAGGCCCGCGCGTTCGGCCTGTTCGAGGAAGCTCGACCCGGGCAGGCCGAGGACGGGCAGGTCGGGGTCGAAGGCGCGGACGGCCTCGACGACCGCCGCCGCCTGCTCCTCGTGGTGGACGATCGCGTTGTACAGGGCGCCGTGCGGCTTGACGTAGCGGACGCGGTCGCCGGTCAGCGCGGTGAAGGCGGACAGCGCGCCGAGCTGGTAGAGCACCTCGTCGGTGAGTTCTGAGGGCGGGACGTCCACGAAGCGGCGGCCGAACCCGGCCAGGTCGCGGTAGGCCACGTGTCCGCCGACGGCGACGCCGCGCGCGGCGGCCTCGGCGGTGGTGCGCCGCAGGACCGAGGGGTCACCGGCGTGGAATCCGCAGGCGACGTTGGCGCTGGTGACGATGGACAGCAGTGCCCGGTCGTCGCCGAGCTCCCAGCGGCCGAAGCTCTCGCCGAGGTCGGAGTTGAGGTCGATGCGCACGTGTTTCCTCCAGTTTCTCGTACCCGCGAGTGGTGGGGGGGGCGGCGGGGGGCGCGGCGGCCCCCCGGCGGGGGGGCGGGGCAGGCGCGGGGGAGGCGCCGGGGGGGGGCGCCGCCCCGCCAGCTGGGGT